>JAXDBC010000104.1:0-6247 GCA_034679225.1 Bacteroidales bacterium
ATCATAACTTCAAAAGCCCAGACAACCCGGCACAGGATAATGGGAATAGTGAACGGTGATGACTTCCAGATAGTTTATTCGGACACACCCGGCATCATGAAGCCGAAATACAAGCTTCAGGAATCAATGATGAGTTTCGTTGACCTAGCCCTTACTGATGCAGACATTATATTATATGTAACCGATGTAAAGGAAGGTGTCAGCGACGATACGGGCTATACTCAAAAGATTCGCGATTCCGGGATTCCTGTCGTGGTGGCTGTCAACAAGATAGACCTCAGCAATCAGGATGAACTTGAACAGGTTTGCTCCGGATGGAGGGAAATGTTCCCCGGTTCGCCGGTTATCCCGGTCTCGGGATTGGAAAAATTCAATCTCGATACCCTGCTGAACGCCATTATCAGCCTTCTGCCGGCCGGGGAGCCGTATTTTCCCAAAGACCAGCTGACAGACAAGTATGAAAGATTTTTTGCATCCGAGATCATCCGTGAAAAAATCCTGTTGAATTACCAGAAAGAAATACCCTACTGTTCGGAGGTGGAGATCGAAAGCTTCGCGGAAGAAGCTAAGATCATAAGAATAAGAGCCCTGATACATATTACCCGTGAAAGCCAGAAGGGTATCATCATCGGGCACAAGGGTGAAAAGCTGAAGAAAACCGGAAGGGAAGCAAGAATCGATATGGAAGACTTCTTCGGGAAAAAGGTCTTTCTTGAACTTTATGTCAAAGTAACAAAGGACTGGCGGGAAAAGCCCCGGGAGCTTAAAAGATTCGGATACAGGTAGCTTAGCCTGTTTTAATTATTTGAAAGATGAGTAAAATTGCAGCAATAGTCGGCAGGCCCAATGTAGGAAAGTCAACCCTATTCAACAGGCTTACCGAATCGAGGGAGGCGATTGTCCACGAGATAAGCGGTGTGACACGCGACAGGAATTACGGGACCTGCACGTGGAACGGTGTTAGCTTCTGGGTAATAGATACAGGCGGTTATGTAACGAATTCCGACGACATTTTCGAGGAGGAAATAAACAAGCAGGTGATGCTCGCTATCGAGGAGGCGGATGTCATCCTGTTCATGGTCGATGCAACTACCGGGATCCATAACCTCGATACGGGAGTCTCCGAACTTCTAAGGAAGAAAGCTTCCAGGGTAATTCTTGTTGTCAACAAGGTCGACAATAATGAACGACTTATGGAAGCCACTGAATTTTATGGTCTTGGCATCGGCGATTACTACCCAGTAAGCTCAATTAGCGGAAGCGGCACCGGCGAACTACTCGACCACCTGGTCAAACTGTTCCCCGACGAGCCTGATGAATCCCTTCCCGAAATACCGAGAGTCGCCGTCGTGGGCCGGCCAAATGTCGGAAAATCGTCACTCGTCAACTCCCTCCTGGGAGAAGATAGAAATATTGTCACTCCGCTGGCCGGTACTACACGCGACTCAATATTCACCAGATACAACAAATTCAACCACGATTTCATGCTGGTTGACACTGCCGGACTCCGAAAAAAATCGAAAGTCAGCGAGAATATAGAATTCTACTCCGTGATGCGCGCCATCAGGGCAATCGAGAATTCCGACATCTGCCTTATGATGATAGATGCCACAAGAGGACTGGAATCGCAGGATATGAACATCATCTCACTGATATTGAAAAATAACAAGGGGATGATCTTACTCGTAAACAAATGGGACCTGCTTGAAAAGGACAACAAAACTGCCAGGGCCGTGGAAAAGGAGATAAGATTGAAGACGGAACCATTCACCGACTACCCTATCCTTTTCATTTCAGCAACAAACAAGCAGAGGATACACAGGATACTCAAGGAGATCGACAGGGTCAACAACAACAGGAACAGGAAAATACCCACATCCGAAATGAATGAGGTATTCCTCAGTATAGTGAACGACTACCCGCCTCCGGCAACGGGTGGCAGATATATCAGGATCAAGTATGTAACGCAGCTGCCGGTGTATACCCCCGCTTTTGCCTTTTTCTGCAATTACCCGTCCGGAATCAGGGACCCCTACCGACGGTTTATTGAAAACAGGATAAGAGAAAAGTACGACTTCAGCGGAGTGCCCATCAGAATTTATTTCAGAAAAAAATAGCTTACTTTGGTGTGATTTTTGTACCCTATGAGGTGTTTTCAACTAAATATGATGTTCAGATTCTTTACGGCCGCCATCCTGATCCAAGTGGCTTTCCTTACATCGTGCGGAAAGATCGAGAGCCTCCCGCCCGAACCATATATCGAATACACTAACTTCACCGTTTTTGAATCGGTCGATTCGCTTGGTAACGATGTTATGGTCGGACGACTGAACTTTTATTTCGAGGACGGAGACGGAGACCTCGGGCTCGAAGCGCCGGAAGAGACTGAAAACGGTGAAGATATAAACCTTTTTATCGAACTCTTCAGGATGGAGGAAGGTAAACTTGTTCCGGCTCCCGATAACGATCCCTTCAGAGTTGAAGGCTTCAGGATTCCTTATATGGAAAGGCTGGGAAGAAACAAAATACTGAGAGGTGACATAACTGTCGATTTCAGTTACCTGATATACTCCGAGGAAGACTCTATCTCATATGATTTCTACGTCCGCGACAGAAAAGGAAACATAAGCAACACCGAATCCACTTCCATCATACCGCTCTTTTATCCCGGCGTCTACGCCGACAGCAGGCCTAAACCCTGATTCCCGAACAGGATGGTGTCAACTTGCTCGGGAGTACTTTTCCACTCAGAAAGACATGGTCTTGCGGTCTTGCGGTCTTGCGTCATTTGCTAATTGTAAATTGCTAATTGTAAATTGCTAATTGCTTACACATCGCCTATAATACATAATACATCGCCTATAATACATAATACATCCCTTCGCCGACAGCAGGCCTAAACCCTGATTCCCATGAACAGGATGTCATCAACCTGCTCATGATCGCCTTTCCACTCTTCAAAAAAATTCATCAGGGCTTCTCCCTGATCCTTGATATCCAGGCTATAAGTCTCTTCTATGAATGACCGCAGACGGGCGATCTTCATTTTCTTGCCTTCAGTACCTCCAAACTGATCGGGCAGACCGTCGGTGAAAAGGTAGATGGAATCACCCTCGCTCAGATAGTATTCCTGGTCGTCAAAGTATTTTTCCGCAACCATCTGACCTCCGACTGAAGCTCTGTTACCCTTGATGTAATAGGATTCTCCCCCGATGACTATGAGCACCGGCCTCATCGCGGAGGCAAACCTTATGTGCCTGTTGTTCATGGTAAATTCGCAGACCACTATGTCCATACCGTCATTTGAGACTCCCATTTCAAGGTTCTGGTTGAGAGTCGAGAATATCTGCTTGTCGAGCTTGGACAGTATCTCCGACGGTTTGCTTATACGCTGCCTTGACACAATATCCTGAAGAAGGGTTGAACCGATCATCGACATGAATGCTCCCGGAACTCCATGCCCCGTTGAATCGGCGCATACAAGGATGAAATGGTCCTCACTCAGCTGATCGAACCAGTAAAAGTCGCCGCTCACTATGTCGCGCGGGTGGAAAAGCACGAAAGCATCCCTGAAATGTTTCTTCAGGCGCTTCAGATCAGGAAGTATGCTCGACTGTATTCTCCTTGCATAGTTGATGCTGTCGGTTATTTCAAGGTTCTGGGCTTCAAGCTCCGACTTCTGCTTCATCACAACCTCTGTCCTGGCAGCCAGCTCCGATTCGAGATATTCCTGAAGCTTGCGGTGAGCCTTTTCCCTTTCACGTATTATGAGTATAACTACCCCGGCCGACAGTCCCAGCAGCGACAGCAGGAACCACCAGGACCGCCACACGGGCTTCTTGATATTGATGGTGAAAACCAGGGGATTTTCCTGGGTGATACCATCCTCGTTCACCGATAAAAGGTTGAATTTATACTTCCCGTCGCGAAGGTTGTAGACCACCTCGCGCGAGGACGACGGCGCTGTCCAGTCATCGTCGTAGTTCTCGAGCATGGTGCTGTAATACACTTTCTCAGGCTCACTGAAATTAATTCCAGTATAGCTAACCTTGACAACATAGCGTTTCCTGTAGGGAAAGGAATATGACTCCCGGAAGGGATAAACCACATCATTTATGGTAACCGAGTTTATGTTGTTCTGCGGAGCCAGGCCCGACTTCCTGTCCTTTTCCCTGTCGTAGACAATCACTCCCCGTGTGGTGCCGATCAGGATTTTTCCGTCGGGCGATTCATAAATAGCTCCCTCGTTGCAGGTTGCGCCGTTTGCAAAGCTGGTGCTGATAACTTTTGTCCTTCCGCTTTCCGGGTTATACCTCGAAATACCCTGCTGATGGCTTATCCAGATTTCGTCATTACTGTCGGCAAGGATGGCATAAGCATAGTTTGACATTAGTCCGCCCGTATTGGTCAGGGATTTGACGGAATCGTCATAGAATTCAAACACGCCGTTCCCTTCGGTTGCCACCCATACAGCCCCGCGGCTGTCGCGGTCGATAGCGAGAGCCTTGTTGAGAATGTTACCGTACATTAACAATTCGGATTTTATTATCCCCGAATCGGGATCAATCCTGTCGAGCCTGTTGCTGTTGGTTGCCACAAAACCACTGCCGTCCTCCAGAAGAAGGGTCTGATTTATGTAGTTATGGGCAAGACCCGTGTTCATCACGTAACTCTGCTTGAGAGCCGCCGTCTGCCGCGATATAATATACACCCCGTTGATGGTCGAGAGCCAGATGTTATCGCCGAACATCCCGATATCCGTAATATTGTCGGCTCCCGTATCGCCAGAGCGGTAAAAGCCTGTTATTCCGTTCCCGGGGCTTTTCACGAAAAGTCCGTCACCCTTTGTGCCTATCCAGATGTTCCTTTCATTGTCAATATAATATGACCTGGCCTCAATCCGGCCTCCCCGAACCAAAAGAGGAGTAAATGACACCGCCCTCCGCCCATTAAGACTGTAAGTATAGTAACCTGAAGAAGTCCCGAAAATATAATCTTCTCCCAGATTTCCCATAAAAATAATACTGGCGGGCATATCGCTGCCTCCCGGAACATGGAACTCGAATGAATCGGAAGTCATAATGGAAAGACCGTTGCCGTTAAAGCCGAACCAAATATTCTCTTCCGAGTCTTCAAAGGCAGTCATCACGTATTCACCCTCAAGCCCTGCCGATTTATCCAGGAAACGCAGGGAAACAATTGAATCGCCATCTGCATTCAGCTTTATCCTGGCCGCACCAAAACCGGAAGTGGAAATCCAGAAATTGTTATGTGAATCACGCATCACTGATCTTACGGGAAGCGTACCAGGCAACTCCGATCCTTTGAAACGCGACAGGGTTCCCGTTTCGCCCGAAAGCCGGTAGTGAAACAGGCCGTTGCCATCGGTTCCCACCATGAATTCATTCCCGCCTTTTACCGGCGTTATGGACATTACCCTCGAATAGTCAAATCCTTCGACCGTGTTTCTTATGACCAGCCTATTGCCTTCTATCCCGCACACGAGCATGTTTTCCTGTGTCCCGATAAGAAGCTCACCCGAAGAGGCAATCGCGGCTGAAAACATTGCAGGATCAGCTTCCGACTCTATCATCCTGCCTTCACCGGGATTATCAGGATCGATCACGAACAGCGGCATTCGCTGGGATATAACATATAGAATGCCGTCGCTGCCTTCCAGTACCGAACTTATGCCCGATCCTGATGAGCCGGGCAGCACAGTCTCCTGAAGCTCATTACCGGAAGTATGAAAAAGTGTTCCGTCGTTGCAGCCAAACCAAAGTATTCCCCTGCTGTCCCTGATCGAAACCGTAGGATAACGGAGGTCTGAAGAATCACGGAAACTAAGCCTGAAAAAGCTGAAGCCGTCAAAACGGGCAAGCCCTTCGGAGGTACCAACCCACAGGTAGCCGTTGTTATCCTGAACAAGGGTGTATACAACCTCGCTGGGCAAGTCATTTTCAATACCGTAATTCCTGAATCTGTAAACCTGACCGGATGCGATTTCCGAAAACAACAACAGGCATACAAGCATGCCAAACCTGATTCTATGAATAAACATAATTTGAGATTTACCTATTTGGTTTTTTTCCTTACCGAAATCACTGGCTGATAAACCGGCACACCGCCAATTGGCGAACTGAAGAACTGAAGGGCATCTCCACGCTGGTTCTCGAGCGAGATAACCACATTGTTGTTCCTCACCAAAAACTCCTTCTTCTTGTGAAACTGAAAATCAAGTGATTTC
>JAXDBC010000105.1:0-19118 GCA_034679225.1 Bacteroidales bacterium
AGATTGCTGCTGAACCAAACATTAACACATAATATCTTTGCCACAACTGAATTAAAGGAAAACAATCCAATGTTACACATATTGAAAGAGTTTGGATTCACTATAATTGGCAAACCATATAAAGGACACAAAACCAAGGATATTATTACATTAATGATTCTAGTACGTGAATAGGCAAGCTGCTAACAGGTCCGTATATGGCTCTTCACACCGCTAGAACTTTATAGCTAAAAAGTTACCAAATGAATAGCAAACGCACAAAATAGCACATATGTAAATCGCACAAGCCGACACAAAACCAAAAATATTGTATCACAGTATCCGTTCGGCGTCATGCATATTGTTTTTACGGATGTGCTGAGATAATTTTGGCACCAAAACAGGTTTGATGAAAAAGCAGGAACGTATCAATCGTCAGGCGGAGATGTTATTCCTTATCGAACAATGGCAGGACTGAAACATGGAGCGAGCAAAACCCTGAAGGACGCTGGAGAAAATTTACTTTCGAAGAAATACTGACAAGGGACAAAACCAATCTGGATATTTTCTGGCTAAAAGACAAAAGCCTGACCGATCTGGATAATTTGCCCGTCCTCGACATTCTGGTAAATGAGATCATTGAAAACATTGAGTCAGGTCTGAACAGCTTCAAGGAAATTATGGAAATGATTAACGGTAATTCAGACGAATGAAAGTCAAACCCATTTTTGCGGTTTTTCAATAATGAAACCATCACTAAGGGTTATCCTATCCGGAAATTGAGAGTTCTTAAACTTATACTCATGATTTTCTAAATGGAAAAATTTATTCGCTTTTTTACTTAAATCATATGAAAAATTACCCGGAGGGAAAAAAACAATGATTTTAACTGATCTGAGTGGGGTATTAACTTCTTGAATTATATCAAGGGCGGGGGTTAAATCGCTATCGGCAGAAAATAAAAATAATGTATCACATTTGTTTAAAACAACATCTCTTATCATGTAAGAAGCCAATGCTACATCTGATTTCTTTTCTTCCCAAAACTGTATCTTCCGACCAACTTTACGACCATTACATTCTATATTTCTCCATCGATGTCGAGGTCTAAACTCACCTAGTATTAAACTAAATTTTGGATTTGTTTTATTTACCTGAAATAATTTATCCTGTCGTTTCGCCTTTTCAACATCTTTTTGAATCGCAGAAAAATATCTGACCTCTATAAGTTCTTGATAAGGACGCAAAAAGAATTCCACAAACTTCACAATATCCTGCCAGTAATATTTTCGCCATCCTTTTTTTCTCAGTCCTTCATAATAATTGAATCCGTCGAAATAAGCGATTACTCTGTTAACCATTACAGACTATATTATAAATAAAAACCCTCTTTAATTGAGGGTTTGTACCTAAGGATGTCCCACCTTAGGGTGCAAAGAATTTTTCAATTCTGGCTGAAAGATATATTATATCAATTACAAAATCAAGAGTTTTATGTTTTTTTCCACAAGAATTGTTCAAAATTAATCATTGTTGTGCGGTAAACTGGTAAATTATTTAATATATCTGGGTAAGCTGCTGATTATCGGCATCACAACTTTTTATCTTCAAAAGTAAGCCCCCTCCGAATCTGTTTTCACATTTTCTCCAGCAGACCTTAGCCCTTCAGCCAGAAAGGTTTCAACCTGGGATGCCAAAAAATCACATCAGAAAAATCCTTGTAAATCATCCTTCTATCTGTCGGTCCGGCAAAAAACAGCTTGTATTTTTTCAATCAGCCTTGCAGCTTTTTCAGATTTAAGTAAATTCGTAAATCTTTTTTAACGGTAAAACTCCGTCAGATTATTCCTCAGTACCGGATATGTTGTTCCGGATAATAGCCTGCATGATGGCACCGGAGGATTAACAAGGTCCGGCAGACAGGCAAGCGGATGGTAAGCGAACAAATTCACGGACCGTTGAAAAATGCAGTATTGACGAAGATATTTTAAAGTATTATGACCATTCAGATAGAGCTTGTTTTACTTGTCTTGTCAGGCCTCTTCTTTATGAGTATTCTTGCCGGTAAGGCCAGCTCGAAATACGGCGTACCTGCATTGCTTTTGTTCCTGGCAGTGGGTATGCTGTTCGGAAGCGACGGGCTGGGACTTCAGTTTGAAAATATTCAAATTGCCCAGAGCCTGGGAACAATTGCATTATGCATAATTCTTTTTTCAGGTGGAATGGATACCAGCATAGAAGAAATCCGGCCTGTGATGGCGCAGGGAGTTATACTGGCCACACTGGGAGTTTTCGTAACGGCAATTATAACCGGAATTCTCACCTGGTGGATACTGGGAATGACCTTGCAATCAGCAGGAATCGGCTTTCTGACATCTCTGCTGCTGGCATCGACAATGTCATCAACTGATTCTGCATCGGTGTTTTCAATTCTACGCTCAAAAGGATTGCATCTGAAAAACAATCTTCGCCCGTTGCTGGAACTCGAAAGCGGAAGCAATGACCCGATGGCATACGTCATGGTTATAACCCTTATAGAATTAATACAGGCTGAAAAAGCTCCAAACTACTGGCTTGCCGCAGGTGAATTGCTGCTGCAACTTGGAATCGGAGCACTGTTGGGATATTTGCTTGGAAAATTGTCAGTAAGGATTATCAATAATATCAAGATAGGCAATGACTCATTGTATCCCATCCTGGTAGTCACATTCTGTATTTTCATCTTTTCTGCTACCTATTTCCTCAAGGGAAACGGTTTCCTTGCCGTTTATGTCGGAGGACTGGTGATCGGAAATTCAAAGTTCGTGCATAAACGCTCCTGCCTCAATTTTTTTGACGGACTTGCATGGATGTTCCAGCTGATCATGTTTTTAACTCTCGGTCTGCTCGTCAATCCACACGAACTGATACCGATAATCATTCCGGGACTTGCCATAAGTTTCCTTATGATCTTCTTCTCTCGGCCCTTAACCGTTTTTCTATGCCTGCTGCCGTTCCGCAAAATGCACCGTCGCGACAAACTATATGTTTCATGGGTTGGCTTGCGCGGAGCTGTTCCCATAATCTTCGCGATAATTCCGCTTTATCATGATGTCCCTAATGCAAGGCTTATTTTCAACATCGTGTTCTTCTGTACCCTTGTATCCCTGCTGGTGCAGGGGACTTCACTTCCCCTGGTGGCAAGATGGCTTAAGCTGACCAAAAAACCGCGGCAGTTAAAGAAATTAGAGGATTTTGACATCGATTTGTCAAATGATATAAAATCTGTAACCACTGAAATAGAATTGACTTCCGATATGCTTACCAAAGGAAACAGGCTCATGGACTTGCCTTTTTCGGGTAATACCCTGGTGGTTCTTGTAAAACGGGGAGAAAATTATTTCGTTCCGACAGGAAAAACAGTTTTAAAGGATAAGGATAAAATCTTGATTATTACAGATAACCAGGAAGCATTAATGGAAACATACGAAAAACTGGGAGTGGGAGTTGAAAACGCCTGATCCCGGATTGCTCCGAAGCACTGTCATGGCCTAAAATAGCCTTTCTCTCAGTTTCCCAGCGCACTCATAAGGCTTTTCTTCAGTTCCCTGAAATAATCCGATTCGAGCATGCGCTTTTCAAACGGGATGTCAATCTGCTTTTTAAGGATAATACCTGCCGGTGCAGGGCTTAGCACTATAATTTCATTTCCAAGAAGGAGCGCTTCATCCACATCATGAGTCACAAAGATCACAGTCCTTTTATCAGCCTGCCACATCCGTGAGAAAATCCTGATAAGGTTTAATTTCAGCTTGATATCCAATCCTTTCAGTGGTTCGTCCATCAGTATTATATCCGAAGGATATGCAAAAGCTCTCGCTATGGAGACTCTCTGCCTCATACCGCCACTCAGCTTCGACGGATAATAATCAGCAAAATCCTCAAGCTCCATAAGCCTGATCAGCTGAGCGCTTATCTCTTTCCGCCGTACGGCCGGAATATCCCTGCCAAGAACAAATTCAATGTTCTCCTCTACCGTTTTCCAGGGTAATAGTCTCGCATCCTGGAAGATGTAAGAAATTGTCTTCTCCCTGAAACCCGTCAGAATGCCGCTGTCAGCTTTTACAATATCTCCTATAATATTAAGCAAAGTGGTTTTGCCGCATCCCGAGGGACCAAGCATGGAGCTTATGGTACCTTCCTGAAATTCAATGCTGAAATCATTGAACAGCGACAGGTTGCCGAACTTCTTATGCAGACCTTTAATTTCCAGTTTCATAATCAGGATCTCCAGTTAATAAACCTGCCTTCAATCCACCTGATGCCTTTCTCAAACGCGAAACTTATCAGCACGGCTATGATGGTCCATGCAATAATTGCATCAATATTCAGGAATGTCTGGGCAGTCTGCATCATAGTGCCGATCCCGAATTCCGGCTGGCTCAGAACCTCACCTGTTATTATTGCCCTCCATCCTATGCCCAGGGCACTGGATGCACCGCTCACGATAAAGGGCATAACGGCAGGTATGTATAATTCACGAACTATCCTGTCCGTGCTGACCTTGTAGAATTCGGCCATGCCGACAAGGTCCCTGTCAATACTCCTGATACCGTCGCTCACATTGGTGGCAATAAAGGGAAACATCGTGAGCATGCCTATGAAAACCGGAACCAATCCCGGATTAAACCAGATAAGTGCCAGAAGAATGATTGAAATTACGGGTACGGAACGAATGGTAACCAGAACCGGACGAAGAAAGGCATCCAGATTTGCATTGATGCCCGTGATAATACCTGTTCCTATCCCTAAAACCAGTGATATGGCAAAACCAATCAGCCCCCTGGCAACGGTTGAGCCCACTATCCCGAGGAAGCTGCCGTCGGTGAATAATTTCAGGGTGGTTACAAGTGTCTTTTCCGGCGAAGGGACTATAAGACCGGAATCAAAATGCATGGCAAGCAGCTTCCATACGACAAGCATAAAGATCACGGAAGCCAGACTTATGTATTTTTTACCGGTAGATAAAATTTTCATCAGGTAACTTCCCTCCTATAATATCGGGATTCAATTTATAAAAAACATTCAGATAGTCCTCTATTTCGCTTCCCGTTTCTGCTGCCCTGACAAACCTGAGATTCGATCCGGGTATTGCATGCGCTGCAACAGCAGTGTCGGGAAGAATTCCGTACTTTACAATCAGAACTGCCGCGCTGTCGGGATACTGATTCACCCATCCGGAAGAATAAATGTAGGACTTTATAATCCTTTCAACCAGATCAGGCTTATGCCTGAGGATGTTTTCCCTTCCTAAAAAAGCCGTTTCGGTAATTTCAATATCCTCTTTCAGGCTCCATTCTTTCTCCAGGTTGAAGATAATCCGGATATCCCTGTTTTTAATGGTGACAAGACTGGCCAGGGGTTCCGACAGGATACCAAGCGGTGCCTGCCCTGCAGCAACCGCGTTGGCAAGATCGATATGGGTGGGAAAACTGTAGTCGAGGATCACATCCCTGACCGGATCAAGGCCATTTCTGACGAGAAGATGCCTGAACATCACGTCGGGTGTCATTCCCCTGGCCATAACATAAATACGCTTGTTCCTGAGATCTTCCCAGTTGCTGACAAGGGTGTCGCTGCCGGCCAGGTAGAGTGTCCCCCAGCAGGGTATTCCAATAAGCTTGTATTTCAGTCCCTTGTTATACAATATGGAAGCCATGGTGGTGGGGAGGATGGCAAAATCGGCCGTGCCGTCGAGCATCATCTTGCGGACCTGAAGGGGTTCATTCAGTATCTGCACCTCCACCGAATGCCCCGGGTTGCTGTTAAGGCTGTCGATAAGCCTGATCATACCCATGGCCGATGGTCCTTTAAGAGCGGCAATTGTAAACTCCGCGTGTCCTGCTTCATTTCTTCCCCTGCAGGCCGGCAGCAGCAAAACAATTATTGCCAGATATAGCAGCTTCCTTATCATGTTGCAAATTCCTGTTGCAAAGCTATCCATTCAGGGAATTCTTTAAGCATTTTTTGACTGCTTTCTTTAATTAAAAAACGGCGCGCGGCTAGCGGTACACGGCTAGCGGCGTGTTCTTTTGTTGATCTTGAGGCTTGTGTCTTGCGGTCTTGCGGTCTTGCAGTCTTGCGGTCTTGCAGTCTTGCGGTCTTGCAGTCTTGCGGTCTGTGCCCCGTGCCCTGTGCTCTGTGCCCTGTGCCCCGTGCCCTGTGCTCTTTGTCTGAACCCACCCCTAGCCCCTCCGAAGGAGGGGATCCTTTTCTTAGAGCCCTGTGCTTTTAAATAAAAAATCATATTTCGCTGCGAAGATGTCAGTTTATTTATGTATCATTGTACGCTATTTTTGTGAAATAATTAACAACAGACCCGTGTAGGTCTGAGAAACACTCCGGAGGGCATGATGAAAACCGCCGGAGAGACTCAAGGACACAGGGGTTTAAAAATCCAATCCGGAGGTAATCTGATGGAAAAGAGAATAGGTTCAGCAATAATCCTGGTTCAGACGCGCGAAAGCGTTCAAGATCTGAACGAAATCATTTCAAAACATTCCGATATCATTGTCGGCCGTCAGGGTCTGCCCCGCGGAAACGGCGGAAGCATCATCTCTCTTATTCTTGAAGGAAGCACCGATCAGATTGGTTCTCTTACCGGCCAGCTGGGCCGCTTAAGAGGTATTCAGATCAAATCGGTACTCCTAAAGAATATAAAAGATGAATAGAAATGCTTTTTTGTATGCTTTTATTGCATTGTTTATCTCACTGAGCTCTTTCGGCCAGAATTACCGGCTTCAGATTGTGGTTAGTGACTCAGTGACAGGCAAAACACTGGAAGGTGTTGTTGCCGAACTTGGTTCAGCAGGTATAGACGGCAAAGCTGGTAATGCCGGGGTCTCAGATGTCAGGGGACGAATATTCTTCACCCTGCCGGGCGGAAACTATCGCCTGCAATTAAGAATGCTTGGTTATGCTTCTTTGATCAGCAGCTTTAACTTGGACAGCGACAGGCTACTGGATTTCAGCCTGTCACCACGGCCTGTAAACCTTGGCGAAGTGGAGGTTGCAAGCCTCTTGGTCAACCGCCGGGCAAGGGATCTGCCTGCTCCCCTGGCCGTTGTAGGAGCGATGAAATACAAAAAGCTTTCATCGTTTACCCTTTCCAACGTCCTGGCAACCGAGCCCGGAATAGCAATGGGCAACGACGGGGTGTGGGCTACAAATATCAATATCAGGGGATTCAGCGAAAACCGTCTTGTAACCCTGATCGATGGCAACCGCGTGGAAACTGCTACAGACCTTACCGCATCGCTAAGCATGATCGATGTGAACGATATCGACAGGGTGGAAGTGGTCAAGGGGGCACAATCATCCCTTTATGGAACCGGTGCAATGGGCGGTATCGTGAATATCATTACCAAAGACGGCCACTTCTCCGACAAAAGCTACCTGTCAGGAAATGTAAGCTCCGCTTTTTCATCAGCCAATAAGCTTTTCATGAACCATGCTGATCTTAATACCGGAGCCCGGAAATGGTATCTTAGGCTAAGCGGCTCATACGGTAAGGCAGATGATATACGGACTCCTGAAGGCATCCTTCCAAACAGCCAGTTTACAAGCAGCAACATGACTGCAAAAATCGGGATTAAACCTTTTAAAAACCATCAGTTCAGTGTTCAGTACCAGCACAACTGGTCGACCGATGTGGGAATTCCTGGTGGAGAGGCATTTCCCGGACCGGCTGAGGCAACATATACGGATATTGGAAGACAGATGCTGGCAGCTTCCTACGAGATCAATAATCCCGGGAAAAAACTTCAGTCACTGAAACTGAATTACTTCCTGCAGTACATCCGGCGCGATGTGGCCATGATCCCAAATACAATGACCCTCAATGAAATACCCACGGGATATCAGCGAATAACACCTGAGCTTGTAACACCTGTTGGAAACCATTTTACGCAGGGAGGAAAACTGCAGGGAACATGGAAGCTTTCCGGAAAAAACACCCTGACAGCCGGCGTGGACGCATGGTCGCGCAACTTGTTTACAGAGCGACAGAAGTTCATCAAGGTGGAAATCCTGAATCCGGCAGGCGATGTCGTGAAAACAAATAATCTTGAAAGAGGTGAAACTCCCATCCCGGAATCAACATTTACCAGCTCCGGGATATTCATTCAGGACGAGACAAAACTGCTTGACGAAAAAATGACACTGATAGTCGGCGGCAGAACGGATATTATACAGGTAAGCAATGAGGAAGGTTATGATATAGATTACCTTATAACTAACGGAACGAGAAACGACACACCTCCAAACCAGAGAATAACCTTCGATGCCGGAAGCAGCAAAAGCATTTCATGGAGCGCAAACGCGGGCCTTCTGTACCGGCTAACTGAAAAAACAGACATGTCGTTCAGCTTCGCCCGTTCTTTCAGGGCGCCGTCGCTTGAAGAACTGTTCAAATATATAGATCTGGGAAATTATGTCCGCCTCGGCAACACGGAACTTGAACCTGAAAGCGGCTATTCAGGCAATCTCGGGCTTAGGGTATGGAAACCGCTTTTCAACCTTCAGGCAGATGTTTTTGCAAACAGGATTTTGAATATGATCGTGGAAACACCGGGACAATTCATCTATACCATAAATACAGGAGCCTCGGAAGGAACTATTGATACCCTTCCCGCTCTTGTAAACACAAATGTCAGCAAGGCTTTCCTCTATGGCTTTGACTTTGGATTCCAGTACAACTTCTATTCTGATTTCGTCCTGACAGGCACGGGCGCCTATGTACGCGGCAGGGATACGGAAGCAGGCGCCAACCTTCCCCAGATACCGCCTCTCAACGGACGATTAGGCATTCGCTATACCCATAACAGGATAGGTTCCGCCGAACTGATTCTGGCAGGCGCAGGCGGACAGGATAAGATTGCCCAAGGAGAAAAGGAGACCGGCGGATACTTGCGCCTCGACCTGGCCCTGAACTCGCAGTCAATCAATATCGGTAACACAAACCTGCAGATATTTGCAGGTATTGAAAACATTACCGACCGCAGCTATACAAACCATCTATCGACAAACAGGGGCAACATCAGCGTTGAACCCGGACGGAATGTATATGTGAGGCTGACCCTGGGGTTTTAAAGGCACATCTCCCTTATCCTGAACTAATTGTTAATTGCTAATTGCTAATTGCCAAAAGGAATCACCACCCCGGCATTGATGCCGAACCATGTGAGTGACTCACCTTCATCAAAAACATTGTGCATTTTTATATTCGCGCACAGTCTCAGGTTTTCTTTCAGGTCGTATAAAATCCCTGCAACGGGACCGAAACCAAAACACAATTCGCTGTCGCTTTCCGTTACACCTTCGTATTTAAATTTAGTCCCATAGCTGTAGATACCAAGATCAGCGCCTACATAAGGCTTTACTACATCACCACCGAAATGGTACTCGAAAAGACCTGTGACAGGGATCATTGAAAATGACATATCACTGATTTCTGCGCCGAACCTGTTATATCCAAGGTTCAAACCTACTGCCATATTTTCCTTAAACATGTATTTTCCGTTCAGGTTGATCCCAAAACCCATGTCGGCAAAATCACCAAAATCACCACTCGGCGCCTGAAGACCAAGAGTAGCTCCGCCGTAGATCTGAGCATTGGTGCTGAAAGAAAAGAAACAAAACAAAGAAATAAACAATAAGGTTAACTTTTTCATAATAATATAGTTTTGGTTTAATGGTATAATAACTGTTCATATTTGTTTCGGCTGCCACATCCTACTCTGTTAAGGATTTTCGGATACCTCCCTGACATAATAAACAACCGGTAAATAAAATAAAACGGCTGCTTTTACTAGTTTATTATCGCCCCCGAGGGGAAAACATTACCCCGATACCTGAAAGCATATAAACAACTCTTGTCGCGATAAAGATCCCGAAAACAGACTGTACTTTGTCAATCCAATGTATAACCTGCCGGAAAACAATCACATTGTTGATGAATAATAGCTCAGGAAAGATTGAAACATCTTCATTATTAATAAACTTCTCCTATAAATCTACAAGGTTTTTTATTCGTTCGTGTGTCAATCGGGATTTTTCATGTACATTTATAGAAAATTTCTAACAATTATGAGACTAAACCTAATTTCCGGAGCAAATTTACGCGGAATAGCCGCGGGATTACTTTTAATGGCAGTCCTGGCAGGATGCCAGAAAAGTGAATTTGACACATCCAGCAGCATCGTAGCTGATGCAGCAACTACCGCTATCGCGGGAGCGATCGACCAGAATTTCATCGTGGTCTCCAAAACAGAGGCTCTTCCAGCCGGTTTTGAAAACCAGATCTCCGCTTACGGCGAGATTGTGAGTTCCATGCCCGCTATCGGACAAGTGGTTGTCAAACCGACGACAGCCAACTTTGAGAAGAAAGTCGCAAAGCTTGGTAACGTGCTTTCGGTTTTTCCCGACTTTGAAATGAGATGGATAGAACCGGCAGGAATGCTCGGACAAGTTGGATCTGAAAGTATTGGCGACGATGAGAGTTTCTTCCCGTACCTGTGGAACATGAGAGCAATAAATGCTCCGGCCGCCTGGGACGCCGGGTACACCGGTGAAGGAGCAAGAGTATTCATTCTCGACTCAGGTATTGATGCTGACAACCCCGAACTTAGCCCAAACCTCAACATGGAACTCAGCGCTTCCTTTGTACCCGGGGAAGAGTTCTATGTCAGAAACGGCAATTTCTTCAGTCACGGTACACATGTGGCAGGTATTATAGCCGCCGCTGACAACAGATGGGGTGTCATCGGTGTAGCACCTAATGCAGAGATAGTTGCAGTGAAAGTCCTTTCTGAATATTCGGGATCGGGAGATTTCAGCTGGATCAACCAGGGTATTTTATACGCGGCTGAAAACGGTGCAGACGTGATAAACATGAGCCTTGGAGCAACCCTTAACAAAAACGGCTTCTATGTCGACGGCAACGGTGTGCTTCAGAAAATACCGGCAGTATATATCCAGCAAATAATCCATGCCCAGCAGAGAGCAATCGATTATGCATGGAGAAAAGGAGCTGTTATTGTTTCCTCAGCCGGAAATAACTCAACTAATTTCGACGGAGGAGGCCCGATTATTAAACTTCCCGGAGGACTGAGAAACGTCATAACAGTATCAGCAACTACTCCGAACTGCTGGGTGACATCAACTGAACCATACTTCGACCTGCCTGCAAGCTACACCGATTACGGCAGATCGTTCGTTGAGATTGCAGCTCCCGGAGGAGATAATGTCTGTGAAGAGGGAGTCCCTTATGACATGATCCTGAGCTGCGGAACAGGTAACTACCCCTCCTATTCATTCTTCTTCTCCGCCGGAACAAGTATGGCTTCCCCCCACGTGGCAGGCGTTGCCGCACTTATTGTTGGTAAAAACGGGGGCAAGATGAGCCCTCATGAGATTACAAAGAAACTGCTTAATACTGCCGACAAAATTGACGGCCAGGGTGTATCACCATGGTACGGAAAAGGCAGGGTAAATGCTTACAGGGCTGTAACAGAATAAAGAAAACTTATACAAAAGCTGTCCCGGCCGGTTCCATCTGAAACCGGTCGTGGGCAGTTTTTGCATTTCATATTAAAAGGTAATAGCCGTGTATTTTACAAAAAGTACTATTACACAAACAAGAAGAGCTGCCCCGATAGCAATCGATATCCAGAAAGCAACAGTATTACCCTTCGGGTATTCATTGAAAATATGATGCGACATAATGCTGATCGATTTTACTCGGTTTATTCACCAAAGTTAGTCCAAGCTTTATGCAAAATCAAACTTTGATACCATATTTTGGCTAATAAAACCTGCCGATTGATAAACAAGCAATTATTGTTGATTAGGGCACAGGGCACGGGGCAATGACGCGAGTCTCAAGGTCAACAAAAGAACACGCCACGTACCGTTATAACAATGTTATAACATATCCCGAGCTTTAATTCTGACAGCTAGCCACATAGGATGAGACCTGCAAGACTTGCACGACCTGCATGACCTGCAAGACACAAGACACAAGCCTCAAGGTCAACAAAAGAATGTGCCGCTAGCCGCTAGCCGCTAGCCGCTAGCCGTTCTTACCCCTTAATATCATAGACAAACAACCTGTCGTCGTGCCGTATGTAAAGTCTGCCGCCGCATACCACCGGATGAGCCCAGTGCATTCCCTTGCCGCCCTCCGGGATCCTGAAGGAGCCTGCAATCTCGTATTTCTCGGGTGTGGCTTTGAAAAGTGTCATTGTACCTCTCTGATCAAGCATGTAGATCATCCCATCGGCATAGGTGATGGCTGCTTCATCGCCGGTAACCTTCCACATCTGTTCGCCGGTAAGAAAATCGACACAGAACCATCCCTTCGACTGGCTTCCGGATCCATACAGGTAACCTTCGTGAAGAATGACACCGCCATGATGATTATCGAAAGGTACGAACTCCCAAACTGCCTCAGGTATCATACATGAATCTGATACATTGATCCTGAACATCATACTGCCTCTCCCGTAACCGCTCGTCACAAAAACATGTTCACCGCTTACAACTGCATCCGTAATGTTGCAGTCGTGCCGGTTAATGAAATCCACTTTCCACAGAAGCTTTCCCGTTGCAGCATCCACGCTGTAGTAGCCAATCGAACTTGCCCCTATAACCTGTCGGTAACCCCCGAACTCATGAACCACCGGCGATGAATATCCTTCCACACCGGGAATCTCGTTGTTGGCCCATACCAGGCTTCCGTCATGCTTGTTAAGGCATACCTTGTAGCCTTTCTTGCCGGCCGGACGAACATAAAGATGATCACCGTCTATATAAACCGATTCGGAATAACCATATTCCGTACCGGGAGCTTCATATTCCACTGACAGATCCCTCACCCAGAGCTCCTTTCCGGTGGCAGCTTCCATGGCCGACAACCTGCCCATCTCCCCAAGATAATAAACCACACCGTCATCGTATGTGGGCGTCCCGCGAGCTCCTGTATAGGAACTTGCATGACGGGCAGTAGTCGACCAGGCCTCACCAGCAGCTGTCTTCCATAAGAGCTTGCCCTTCTGGTCAAATGCAAATACCCAGGGATGCGAGTCGACCGACCCTGCAGTGAAAATCATTCCGTCAGCTATCGAAACAGAACTGAATCCTTCACCCAGACCGTTTACCGTGAACAGCAATTCAGGCCCCTCCTGAGGCCATTCCCTGAGAAGACCTGTTTCAGGCGACTTATTGCCGCGGTCGGGCCCGTGAAAACACGGCCATTCATTTTGGGGCAGATCCTGCTTTGCACAGCCGGCAATGACTGAAATAATAAAAAGGATGCCCGCTGCAAAAACCGTGGAACTTATCTCATTCCTATTGCTAATCTTCATCTCGTGTTGTTTTTGGATAGGACGAAGATAATAAAATATGCAAAGAGTTTGAAAAGGGGGGCTGGCAAAGGGCACAGGGCGCAGGGCACAGAGCACAGGGCGCAGAGCACAGGGGGAAGAACGGCATGCGGCTAGCGGCACGCGGCGAAAGACGAAGAGAGGGGGAGACAAGGGGACTGAGGGACGAAGAGACCGCAAGACCGCAAGACCGCAAGACCAAAAAAGGCCGTCTCGCGACGGCCTTTTTTACAGAAACTACTTAATCTTTATTTTCTTCAGTGGCTTTGGTTTGGCTTCATCTTTCTTTGGAATTTGTATCCTGAGAATGCCATTCTCATATTTTGCTTCGATCTTGTCACTGTCGGCCGAATTGGGAAGTGTGAACGACCTGCAGAACGACTGGTAGCTGAATTCACGCTGGGTGAAATGCTGACCTTCTGCCGCTTCATTGCTGACTTCCTTCTCCGAAGAGATCCTTAAAACACCATGCTCGATTTCAATTTTGAAGTCATCCCTGTCAAGGCCGGGAGCGGCTACCTCAAGCTCAAAATCCTCATTGCTTTCCTTAACATTGACAGACGGCAATGTAGTATTGGTTGCAGAAAAATTACGGTTCGACCAGTCAAACATGTCATTTTCGAACAAACGATCGAATACTGAGGGATAGTACCCTGAAAATCTTGCTAATGCCATGATTAATCCTCCTATAATTTTATTTTTGTTTAACAAATTTTTATCTATCTCACTTTGATTCAAATTAGGTACCAATCCTGATCAAAAAAAGGGCCTGCAATACTAAGCATCTGCATATCTGCAATATAACGACGAAGGTCATTAAAATGAAATGTGTCACATTGACAGATCGGCGCTAATTTAACGTGTCAATATGACATAATAAACAAAGCCGGAAAAGTCGCGCTTCTCCGGCTGTAATCCACAGGATCCACCCCTGGATATCCAAGGGGGACCTGAAATCCTCTATGTTTTTAAACCTTTTCTACAGCTGATAAGGTCTTCTGTATTCGTAGTGCATAAGCCTGTGGTTGCAAGCTTCCTTGTCGTCAATAAAGGTATAGGTTGCCGGATCCCATTTGACCGGTCTTCCCAGTTCATTGGCAATATTGCCGAGGCAGCATGTGATAGCTGTGCTGCAGCCAACCTCGATTGAAGCGATCGGCTTATTGCGTGAACGGACCGCATCGATGAAATTCTGCATGTGAGGCGAGCTGATCTCGAACTGAAGTCCTTCGCGGGTCGGGGCGGGACGCTGCTGCTGCGGGGGACGCTGGCCTGCCGGACGCTGCTGCTGGCCCCTGGGCTGAGGACGCGTTCCAGCGATCTCGGCGGGTATAAGTGAAGAATCGGAACAGCCGATATAACCTCTTGCAACTTCTATCCATCCCTTTGTACCTATGAACTTGATGCCCTGGGCGCCCGGATTATCTTCAAGATATGGCTGTTCGGTCATCACAATCCCATTCTTGTACTTGAAAGTCATATACTGGGTACCATTGTATCCCTTCGGTATTATTTCGCAGGGAGCCGATCCGTCCATTCCAATGGCAGCCTGTGCAATGTCGAACATATGAGCTCCCCAGTCGGCAGTGTAACCGTTACCCATTTCGAGGTACCAGCGCCATGCGCCCCAGAGAGTTTCATTCTGCACCGGATCGAGAGTGATTTGCGGAGCAAGGTCAGAGTGGTAATGGATCTTGTCGTCATTGAGCGGTCCGAGCCACAGATTCCAGTTCAGGTTACCCGGGATAGGCATCTCGGGAAGATCGTAAGGCTTCGGAGGATCGCCAACCTTGGCATAGATCTTCTCGATATGGCCAATGGCGCCCTTCTGAACGAGTTCAATGGCTTTCTGGAACTCCTTGCTCGAACGCTGCTGACTTCCAACCTGAACAACTCTCTTGTTGTCATTGGCAACCCTTGTCATCACAAGCGCTTCCTGAATGGTATAGGACAAAGGCTTCTGAACGTATACGTCCTTGCCTGCCTGACAGGCGTGGATGGTCATCAGGGCATGCCAGTGATCAGGAGTAACTACTTCAACCACATCAATGTCCTTGCGCTCAAGAAGCTGCTCGTACTGCTCATAGGTGTCGCACCTGGGAGCAAGCCCCTTTGACTTCTGCCATTCCTCAACAGTCTTCTTGTACCTCTGCTGCTTGATGGTGTCAACATCGCAGCAGGCAATAACCTGCAGACCTGTGGCGCCTGCAAAACCCCTGAAATCGGAAAGAGCCTGCCGGCCAAGTCCTATGGTACCCATCAGAACCCTGTCGCTCGGGGCTACCCTTACTCCACCGATTACATAGCTTGGCAGAATCGTCAGGCCGGTGAGGCCCAGTGCAGACAATCCAAGAAAATCGCGGCGATTCATGCCTTTGTTAGTCGTCTTTTTCATTTAATTTATGATTATGGGTTAGAATCTTAAAAAACCTTCTAAAAATAAGCATTTGTTCGTCTCGGGATAACTCCCGCAACTTCAATTCTTCAGGCAGTATGTTTTAAAACATGTTTCAGGGCTGAATGCATTAATGTGACCGGTGCCTGCTGTTTTTCGTATATGCGCATAAAGGCAGGAAATGATGACAACATATTTAATATGGTTAGCGGCAACAGTGCAGATGATAGCCGGAGGCGCCGAAAACATAAACGCACCCGACATTAACATGAAAATCTCTGCTTCTCAGCCCTGCTTGTAAGATGCCAGAAGCCACATACATTGCATCTGTAAGCCCTTATCTTCCTCGTAACCCGGGTCTCTTCGATGTGGCTGATCATCATCTGCGCATCTTCAAGAGAATAATAGACTTCCTTATTACATGGAAAGTCAATCGGATCGATCTTTTCTTTTTTTAAGGGCCTGTACTTCATTATTTCTAAACCCTGTCAGGCATGTTGTAAGGCTTCCTGCCTCCGCCCGGACGAGCAAGGAAAGAATTGGCCTCGGTGTCGTTGCCGAAATTCTCAGCCTTGCCGTCGAAGACAAGTTTCCTTCCTGTGCGGTATGCTATATTTCCAAGGTGCATCATTGCTGTCGAGATGTGACCTTCCTCAATCTCGGCAAACAGATCGCTTCTCTTGCGGCTCTTCACACAGTCGACAAAATTCTGAAAGTGATAGTCGATGCCTGCCTTCAGTATCTCGTCCCATCTCGGATCGGGATCAATATCATCGTTGGTAAGCGTGATCGTAGGCTTGTTGGACCTGTCCTGTTGCAGACCGGTGCTGAATGCCGCCGTGCCTGTCTGGCCGCCAACCGAGGCGGGAGCGTTGCTGCTCTGGAATATATGCACCTGGTTGTTACCAACTGTATAGGCATAGCCCCTGGTTCCCAGCCACAGGTATCCCCACGGATCGTTGGGTGTCGGAAGACTCCTCACTTCAAGTTCAAGAACAGCGCCGTTGTCATACTCGAAAGTGGCAACCTGCAGGTTCGGAACATCCTGGTCCGATTCATTCTGGTAGGCATAGAACCCGCCGCAACAGGAAATCTTCGTGGGATGACCTGTAATGTTCATGGCCTGCCTGATAATGTCCATGGCATGGGTTCCGTTGTTCCCGAATTCGCTGGTGCTTGTATCCCAGTACCAGTGCCAGTTATAAAGGAAATGGTTTTCATTGAAGGGAATCATGGGCGCAGGTCCCCGGTAAAGGTCCCAGTTAACTCCTGCAGGAACCGGTCCGTCGGGCTTTTTGCCTATGCTCGGACGCGAACGGTAAACCGTGCCGCGACCCATGTAGATATCACCTATAACACCTTCGCGAAGCACCTGGATGGCCTTCCTGTTCAGCCTGAAAGCCCTTCTCTGGGTTCCGGCCTGTACAATCCTGTCGTATTTCCTTGCAGCCTGAACCATCTTCCTGCCTTCGTCGATGGTATAAGAGATTGGCTTCTCAACAAAAACATCTTTTCCTGCCTGACAGGAGTGAACAGTCATGAGGGCATGCCAGTAATCAGGAGTTGCGATTGCTATCACATCCAGGTTCTTGTCCTCTAACATCTTGCGGTAGTCGGTATAGGTTGCAGGCTTATCACCTCCAAGTTTTTCAATGTCCTGAATGGCTTTGGGTAAAAGGTAGTCAACGCAATCACAGATGGCGGCCACCCTGGTCTCCTTGATCTTGGTAAAGTTGGCAGTATGCCCGGAACCGCCATAAAATCCGCCGCGGTCGTTAATGCCTATAACTCCGACATTTATTCTGTCGCTCGGCTTGACCTGTGCAAATCCCTTGATGTAAGCGGGAGCCATGGCTAAACCTGCCGAGGCCATAACTGATTTCTTAATAAAAGTCCTTCTTTTTTCGGGTTTCATCATAGTATAATATTAAGGGTATGATTAATGGATTCAGGTTTTTTCAGGTGATGCTAATTCTTCTTTTTATTTAAAAAGAAGGGGCGCAAAGTTGTTAAGGTATATCCGCCAGTTAGTCCAGGTGTGTCCGCCCGAATTTACAAAAAAGGTGTGCTTCATCCCCAGACGAGAAAGGGTAGCATCGAGTGTCCTGGCCTGTTCGATAAGAAAATCCGAATCGCCGCAGGCTATCCAGTAAAGTTTGTAGCCTGCCTTCTTCACTGCCCTGAACTCGGCGTCGTAGGTAGCCTTGTTTTCATCAGTCACGCGGATGCCCATGCTCAGGGGGCATATATACTGGAAGAATCCGGGATACAGATTGGTGCAGGAGATGGTATGACCGCCTCCCATCGACAGGCCGGCAATGGCTCTCGATGCAGGTTTGGCAATAACCTTGTAGTTCTTTTCAATATAGGGTACAATGTCCTTTACAATACTGTGGACATAGGCATTTGGAGTACCCGGATTGTTGCGGTCGAAGGGTTTCTCCGGGATAAGCTGGGTGCGCGCTGCCTGCTGACCGGGATTGCCGTTCGGCATCACCACCAGCATCGGTTTTGCAAGCTTTTTCTCGATCAGGTTGTCCATGATCTGACAGGCACGGCCCATGGTACTCCAGGCATCCTCGTCACCGCCGGCCCCATGAAGAAGGTACAACACGGGATACTTTGTCTTGCTTGTCTCATAACCGTAAGGGGTATAGACAAACATGCGGCGGTTCAGGCCGAGAGTAGGGGAATCGTACCAGACCTGCGACAGGTTACCGCGGTTTTTAGCCTCGAAATAATTGGCAGTCACATCGCCAGGAATCAGCAGAACACTCAGGTATCGGGTTCCGTCACGCTGCATCAGTACATTGTTCGCATCGGTGACCGAAAGACCGTCGACGATGAAGCTGTAAGTGTAGAGCTCAGGCGCGGGAGCGGGGATTGTGACAGACCACAGTCCGGCCTCGTCCTTTTTCATCTCAATGGCCGACCTCATATCAGCCTGCCAGGAACCGGAAAGCCTCACTTCATCAGCATAGGGAGCAGACACCCTGAAGGTGATTTCATTACCTTTTATATCAGGGGAAATAACAGGCTGGCGTCCTGCAAAATTTGCCAGCTCCTGGGCAAAGAGACCCGTGAAGGCCAACAAGCATATTGTAAGTAATGTTAATCTTTTCATCATGTTATTATTTTGATTTTAATGGTATGATGCCACTCCGCTGAGGCGGGGGTATTCACATTGTTTTTTGTCAGTCGTAAAGATCTTATTTAAAAAGCAGAGGCGCAAAGGTATTCAGGTAGATCCTCCAGTTCGACCAGGTGTGTCCTCCTTCCGAAATGAAGAAGGTATGCTTCATCCCGTTTTTAGTCAGAGCCTG
>JAXDBC010000106.1:0-20364 GCA_034679225.1 Bacteroidales bacterium
GACCCGCAGACAGGAAAGTACAAGCTTGCAGAAACTGTAGGTGATGCCTATTTAAAACCGGCCGGCTCAAGAACAAAAACCGATAAGGAGCTTATCAGAGTTGACGAGAGGGTGAATATTATTTACATGATCTACAGGGGAGGATTCACCAGGATATTTCCCCTGCACGACGGAACCACGAACTGGGGATCGCCCGAAGAAGCCCTGAAAACTGCCCTTAACAGGGACGACTCGGTGTTTGTTGAGAATGTGATCCCCGTATTGTCTGATGCCCTGAGAAGCGGAAATGCTTCCATTGTAAAACAGTTAGCCGGCTCGGTGAAGGAGTACCAGACAAGATTTACTGCATACGAGCTGCCGCTACTGTCGAAGATCAAAGCGGAATCGCTCTATTACAGGATGATGATCTTTGAACGCTTGTTTCCTTTTTATCTTGCCATAGGTGTCCTGCTGCTTGCCGGGCTTATTGCAATGGTAATGAAGGGAAAAAAATCAGTTCTGCTGTTTACGAAAATACTTGGATGGATTCTCTTTGCAGGATTCCTGTTACACACGCTGGGGCTCGGATTGCGATGGTATATTTCAGGTCATTCCCCGATGAGCAATGGCTATGAATCAATGATATTCATCTCGTGGGTAACACTTCTTGCCGGGTTTGTCTTCAGCCGCAAATCGTCGTTTGTACTTCCGGCAACTGCCGTTCTTTCAGGCCTGACACTGCTGGTGGCACACCTGAGTTTCATGGATCCCGAGATTACCAATCTCGTTCCGGTCCTTCAGTCGTATTGGCTTACCCTCCATGTATCCGTCATAACCTCAAGCTATGGTTTTCTTGGGCTGGGGGCAATACTCGCGATCATAGTAATGATACTGCTGTCGCTGTCCGGTAAAACAAACCTGGAAAGGATCTCATCAACAATCGACGATCTTACGGTTATTAACTACAAATCGCTTACCATAGGCTTGTATATGCTTACCATAGGCACATTTCTCGGTGCAGTGTGGGCAAATGAATCGTGGGGCCGGTACTGGGGATGGGATCCCAAGGAGACCTGGTCGCTTATAACCATTATAGTATACAGCTTCGTTATTCATTCAAGGATGATCCCGGGGATGAAGGATATATACACATTCAACCTGCTTTCGCTGTTTGCTATTTCGTCGGTGCTTATGACTTATTTCGGGGTTAACTATTACCTCACCGGACTTCATTCCTATGCCGGAGGCGATCCGGTACCGGTTCCTTTTTTCGTATATGCCGCCATTGCCGTTCTTGTGTCGCTTGCTGTAATGGGCTGGGTGAAATACAGAAAATGGGAGAATAAATAAGTGTTGTCGGCGATCCCTGAGGGGGGTATCCATCCAGCTTGCCTTTCATTCGCTTCGCTCATTCGGGCTTTGTTTTTCCAGCGGCTTATGAAAGCAGAGCTTTCAACGCGCTAAAAAAACAAAGCCCTTCCCGCCTGGGGGCGGGAAAGGCAAGCTGGATGGGGTGGAAGATGGGATTCGAACCCACGACCTTCGGAACCACAATCCGACGTTCTAACCAGCTGAACTACATCCACCGTATCTGGGCTGCAAAATAAGCCGAAAAATTCCGATTAGCAAAATTTTCATTTTATTTTCTGCCGCTTTAATCCAATTGTTAACTTTGCTGTTCAAAAATCGGGAAGTCACCCGGCAATATTTAAGGAACTCGCTTGTTATCTGATGTAGCCTGACTATTATTTTATAGTTGAGAAAGATAAAACTGATAGACAATATAAAGGGACTCCAGCTATTCCAGCTGATGAAGTTCTTCGTTTTTCTCATTATCAGCATTGTATTTACCAAAAGCCATCTTTCACGCTCCGAGATTGGAGCATGGGAGATGTTCCTCTTTATATCGGGACTTGTCAGCTTCTTTTGGGTAACGGGAATTATCCAGTCGCTGCTTCCTCTTTACCACAGAAACCGGACCTATCGCAAAACAGGTGATAACGGAAGCGGAAAATCACCCGAGATATTCAATGCATTCCTGCTGCTGAGCTTCTTCAGCCTTATGGTATTTGCTATTGGTCACGCCTTAAAGAGCAACTTCTCGGTATTCCATATGAGCGGCAACGTTCCTTACCTGAACCTGCTGCTTTTGTACGTGCTGCTTAGCAGCCCTGTCTGCCTTATTGAATATATCTACCTCCTTAATAACCGTTCGTACAGGATCTTCCAGTATGGGATCTATACATTTGGCCTTCAGCTGATATTTGTCCTGGCTCCCATCCTTATGGGAAAGGACATTATCTGGGGGGTATACGGACTTCTTGCCGTCACGGGAGTCAGATGGATATGGCTGATAGTGCTTCTGAGACGATATGCCGAAATAAAGATTTCGGCGGAATTCATGAGGGAGCATTTTTACCTCGGGCTTCCCCTGGTAATCACCACACTGATAAGCGGCTCGGCCCAGTATATTGATGGCATCATTGTCTCTGCAGTCTACCGCGATCCCGGATGGTTCGCGTGGTTCCGCTACGGTGCAAAAGAGTTCCCGCTGGCCGTCATGCTTGCCAACGGGCTGAACAATGCCATGCTGCCCGAATTCTCCACACGAACACAGATGAAGGACTCACTTGCAAAAATCAGGGAAAAATCAAGGAACCTGATGCATATCTGCTTCCCCTCAACAATGCTGATAATGCTGATGGCAAGGTGGATATACCCCAGGATGTTTACCCCCGAATTCCAGAAAAGCGCCGACATCTTCCTGCTTTATTCACTGCTTGTTATACCAAGACTGGTCTTCCCGCATACAATAATAGTGGGAAGAAAAAAGACACATGTAACTATGATTGCAGCCATCCTGGAGATAGGACTTAACATACCCTTCAGCCTCCTTATGATAAAATGGGGATACAATATTGTCGGTGTGGCCCTGGCCACTTTTGTCGTCTACCTCATCAGCAGACTGTACCTGATAATCTATGTTTGGGTAAAGATGAAGATAAGACCTTCAGAATACATACCAATCAGAATTTTCATGCTTTACAGCTTCCTCCTGGGATTGCTGTTTGTTTTAATTGACCACAGGATAATAGATATTCGTTAATCCGCCGTGCTCTTCACTTGCCGGCTTGTCCGATATTCGAAAATCTGATTATATTTGCTTCACTAATCGGGAACTTGATGCAGATTGCAGAAGTTATTACCAAAGATGACAGGAAGGAGTTTCTGAACTTGCCGAAAATCCTGTATAAGGATGACCCAAACTGGGTATGCATGCTCGATTCCGAACTTGAATCAATATTTGATCCTTCTGTAAACAGGACCTTTGCAAGGGGTGAAGCGATAAGATGGATACTTAGAGATGAAAAAGGAGTAGTTATCGGGAGGATAGCCGCGTTTTACGATAACCAGCGATCGTCGGTCTACAGACAGAAGACCGGAGGAATCGGTTTTTTTGAGGTCATAAACAGCCGGGAGGCAGCTTTTACACTATTTGATACAGCCAGGGAATGGCTCGCATCAAAGGGAATGGAGGCAATGGACGGTCCGGTAAACTTCGGTGAGAACGACAGCAACTGGGGACTTCTGGTCGACGGATTCATGCAGCAGGGATACGGGATGCCCTACAATATGAAGTATTACCGAGAACTATTTGAGGCATACGGGTTTGAAAATTATTACGAACAGTATTCCTATCACAGGGATGTCCACGGTCCCGACGGAAGGATAGTCGAATTCCCCCCGAGGATAATGAAAATAGCCGAGTGGCTCTCGAAAAGGCCAGGATATGAATTCAGGCATTTCGAAATGAAGGACCGGAAAAAATTCTATAACGATTTTGTTGAGGTATATAACTCGGCCTGGGCCGTTTTCAAGGAGGATTTCACTCCGGTTGGAACAGAGGTTTTAGAAACAACATTCCGGAAAGCCAAACCCATAATAGACCAGGAACTGATATGGTTTGCTTATCACAACGGGAAACCGGTCGCATTCTTCATTCTTTTCCCCGACCTTAACCAGATCATTAAACCTTTCAGGGGAAAACTCAACTTCCTGAATAAATTAAGGTTCGTCCGGGCTAAAGCAAACCATAAAATGACAAGAATAAGAGGACTGGTGGGGGGAGTCCATCCCTCGTACCAGAACAACGGTGTGGAATCGGCTATCTTCCTTAATCTTTACCGGAAGCTAAAGTTCAAACCCTGGTACAAGGAACTTGAACTGTCGTGGGTGGGAGATTTCAACCCCAAAATGATAGCTATCTATGAAGCCCTCGGCGGAAAAAGGGCTAAAACCCATATCACTTTCCGGTATATGTTTGACCGGAATAAGGAATTCATCCGGTATAAGGATGAAATGGTGCATTACGGCAAATCAGAAACAAGCCCGGAAAACGTCATGTAATATTTTTTCGTTCCGGTTTGTTTTTCAAAATAATCTTGATTAATTTTGCGAACCCTAAACAAGGGATATTTTTTAACAATAAGGAATAAAACAAGATAGCAATGAAACAGGGTATACATCCGAAAAATTACAGGCTGGTAGTTTTTCAGGACATGTCAAACGGGCATTCATTCATTACCAGGTCAACCGCTCCTTCAAAAGAAACAATCAAATGGGAGGACGGAACTGAATATCCGCTTATAAAACTCGAAATATCAAATACTTCCCACCCGTTCTACACGGGCAAGATGAAGCTTGTAGATACAGCCGGAATGGTGGATAAATTCATGAACCGTTACAAGGATCACGTGGGCAAGAAGAAATAAGTCAACTTAATCCCGGGCTGCAACGACCGGGATTTTTTTTGCCCGAAACTGTTACTGTCTTTTTCCGGCATAAAGATTGCATAATACCGTGCCGGAATCATAGTTAAAAATAATATGTAAATTTGTCAGCGCTATTGACTGATGGAAATGAAATTCAGAAAACCTGTCAGCGAATTCCTGCTGCCCGACATCATTGACGGAGAAGGTGATATTGTTCCCATTATTGCCGACGGAGAGGACGGAGACCTGGAGGATATAGACGTGCCTGATTCCATCCCTATCTTGTCGCTCCGGAATACTGTTCTTTTCCCGGGAGTGGTGCTTCCCATAGCTATCGGACGACCCCGGTCGGTCCAGCTGATCAAGGAAGCCTACCGTACAGACAAAATAGTGGGAACAGTTGCACAGAAGGATCCCGAGATCGATAACCCTTCATTCGACGAGCTTCACACTGTCGGTACCATCGGACAGATAGTGAAACTGCTCGAAATGCCCGACGGCTCGACAACAGCCATCATTCAGGGAAGGAAAAGAATGGTTCTCAACGAGCTTATAACCGAATCGCCCTACTTCATTGCCCGCGTAAGAACTATCCCGGAGATAAAGCCCGAATCGCCAAGCAAGGATTTTGATGCAATAGTCGGATCGCTTAAAGACCTATCGCTCAAAATTATCAAGATTAATCCAACCATCAGTCCCGAGGCTTCCTTTGCCATCAAGAATATTGAGAACAATACATACCTGATTAATTTCATCTGTTCAAATACCGATATAAAGGTTCAGGACAAGCAGAGGCTTCTTGAAATTAACAGTTTGAGAGACAGGGGATATTCGCTTATGGAGCACCTTGTACAGGAGATACAGCTTCTTGAACTGAAGAATGAGCTGCAGTCGAAGGTGAAAAGCGATCTCGACCAGCAGCAGAGGGAATTCCTCCTTCACCAGCAGATGAAAACAATACAGAATGAACTGGGGGGAAACCCTCTTGAAAAGGAAATAGAGGAATTCAGAAAAAAGGCCGAAGCAAAGAGCTGGCCGAAAGAGGTCGCCGCAACTTTCGGAAAAGAGCTTGGAAAACTCAGCAGGCTCAACCCCGCGGCATCCGAATACTCGGTCCAGATAAACTACGTCCAGACACTTCTCGATCTTCCCTGGGAATCTTACACAGAAGACAATCTCGACCTTAACAATGCACGGAAAGTCCTCGACGATGACCATTTCGGCCTCGACGAGGTGAAGGAGAGAATACTCGAACATCTGGCGGTTCTTAAACTCAAGGGCGACCTGAAATCTCCAATCCTTTGCCTTTACGGCCCTCCCGGTGTCGGAAAAACCTCGCTGGGAAGATCGGTGGCCAAAGCACTTAACAGAAAATATGTCAGAATGTCACTCGGCGGGCTTCATGATGAAGCTGAGATCAGGGGACACAGGAAAACATATATCGGGGCAATGCCGGGACGGATAATCCAGAACCTCAAAAGAGCAGGATCATCCAATCCGGTTTTCATACTCGATGAGATTGACAAGGTAGGGCAGGACTTCAGGGGAGATCCCTCTTCAGCCCTTCTCGAAGTACTTGATCCTGAACAGAACAGTACCTTCTTCGATAATTTTATCGAAATGGAATATGACCTTTCAAAAGTCCTTTTCATAGCCACTGCCAACACCCTTTCCACTGTCGGCCCCGCACTGAGAGACAGGATGGAGCTTATTGAGATAACCGGTTACCTGGTCGAGGAAAAACTCGAGATCGCCAGGCAGTACCTTCTTCCCAAACAACTCGAAAACCATGGGGTAAAGGCTGATCAGCTGATCATAGGCAAGCAGGTTCTGGAAACAATTATAGATAAATACACCCGCGAATCGGGTGTCAGGGAACTTGATAAGAAACTGGCAAAGATAGTCAGGGTGACAGCCAAAAACATTGCCTCCGAAATCAATTACAATCCCGAACTGTCGGATGGAATGCTGACACAAATACTCGGTCCGCCTAAGTACATCCGCGATCTCTATGCCGGGAACGAACAGGCCGGTGTTGTGACAGGTCTTGCATGGACGGCAGCGGGAGGCGAGATTCTGTTTGTAGAGACCAGCCTCAGCAGGGGCTCCGGCAAACTGACACTTACGGGAAATCTCGGCGAGGTAATGAAAGAATCGGCTATCATTGCCCTCGAATACCTGAAGTCGAATGCCGAACTGCTCGACCTGCCCGATAATTTCTCCGAAAAATGGAACATCCATATCCATGTGCCAGAGGGAGCTATTCCAAAAGACGGCCCGTCGGCAGGAATAACCATGGCAGCTTCAATAGCCTCGGCATTCACACAGCGTAAAGTGAAGAAACACCTTGCCATGACCGGCGAAATTACCCTGAGGGGAAAAGTGCTTCCGGTTGGAGGAATAAAGGAGAAAATTCTTGCTGCCAAGCGTTCAAGCATCAGGGAAATAATCCTTTCGGAAGATAACAGGAAGGATGTTGAGGATATAAAACCCATTTATATCGAAGGACTTAAGTTCAACTATGTCAACACCATCATGGAAGCTCTAAATCTTACGCTTCTCAGGCAAAAAGTAAAAAACCCCAAAAAAATCACATTTGAATGAGAAGAATTGCCGTTTTTCCGGGCTCCTTCGATCCTTTCACCATAGGCCACGAAGGAATAGTAAAAAGAGCTCTCGTTCTATTCGATGAGATAATCATTGCTGTGGGAGCTAACGCTCTTAAAAAGAACTATTACTCACTGGAAACGAGGAAAAAGATGATTGCCGCGACATTCAGGGATGAACCCAGGATCACTGTCGATCATTATGAAGGCCTGACTGTCGATTATTGCAGGAAAAAAGGCGCCGGATACCTTCTCAGGGGATTACGGACCGCTGCCGACTTTGAGTTCGAAAGAGCCATTGCCCAGATAAACCGGACAATAATGCCGGACGTGGAAACTGTCTTCCTTCTGACGGTGCCGGAACATACCTCAGTGAATTCGACAATAGTACGAGATATCATCAGAAGCGGGGGAGATGCCTCAAGGTTTGTCCCTGCCGTGATAAACATAAACGATTACAAGGGAGAGGACCTCTGAGGATCGAAAACCTTGCAAACTCCTGTGAAAAGACAGGCGAATCAGGTCTTTAGAACGGATGAATTTATAAGATCCATCAGCGAGAGCCAGGCTTTTGACTTGATAGAACTCAGTTCTTCGGGCGACAGCCATTCCACCCGGGTTATGCCTTCCTCAACCTGGGGTTCCATTATCATCTCTCCGTCATAATCCATAAGAAACCAGTTTGTTTTTTTAAGATAAGAAATGCCTTCCCAGCTGTAGGTGTGGTAGCTCGGGTTAAGAGTTTTTACAATACATTGCCCCAGAATGCCGCATTCTTCCGAAACCTCCCTCAGCGCGCATGCTTCAGGCGCTTCGCCCGGTTCCATATGGCCCTTGGGCAGATCAAGCTTCCCCTTCTTTTCAATAAAAAGATACTTGCCTGAAGTATGCCTTACCAAACCGCCTGCCGCTCCAACTTCAGTGAAATAGATCCTGAACATTTTCCAGATGTGGGTTATGTTCGTACCATATACATTGACTGAATGAAGAGAACTGTCAGCCTGGAATCCGGCTATAAGCTTATAAAGTTCCTTCGTCGTATAAAACTTATGGAATAAGGAGTATTTTTGCAGACGGTCAGGTTCGGGACTGATCATTATGAACCGGTTCTCAAAATGAACTTTATACATAACGAAATGGATAATAGCGCTAAAAAGATTGCCGAATATCTCTTACAAATTAAAGCAATTAAATTGCAACCGTCAAATCCTTTTACATGGGCTTCGGGGTGGAAATCACCGATTTATTGCGATAACCGCCGCACTCTTTCTTTTCCTGAAGTAAGAACTTTTATTAGGGATTCCTTTGTAACAACTATAAGAAAGTACTATTCTGATACAGAGCTTGTTGCGGGTGTTGCGACCGGAGCAATAGCCCACGGAGTCCTGGTTGCTGAAAAGCTGGGGCTGCCTTTTATCTATGTCAGACCGGAGGCAAAGGGACATGGTCTTGGAAACCGGATAGAAGGGTTCTTTGAAAAAGGACAGAAGCTTGTGGTTATTGAGGATCTTATCTCCACGGGAGCCAGTAGCCTTGGAGCTGTCAAAGCCCTGAGGGAAGCCGGTTGCGAGGTACTTGGAATGGCTGCCATCTTTACCTACGAATTCGCCAGATCAGCCGAGGGATTCAAAGAAGCAGGCTGCGAACTGAATGCACTTAGTAATTATACAACGCTTGTCTCAACTGCTGTTGACACCGGTTATATAACGGATGAAGATGTTGAAACACTGAAAAAATGGAGGCTCAATCCGGCCGGATGGGGCATAGAATAGTTATGGCAGCACTGTCAACTTTTGAAAGCCGTAAGGGAAGCCTTTCATGCACTCCTTCCGAGATTTTTGATTTTGTAAGCGATATACGGAATCTCAGGCAGTTCGTTCCTGAAAATGTGGTGGAGGATCTCGTGATTGAAGAGGATGCCTGCAGCTTTAGTGTCCCGGCAATGGGGAAGGTAATAATAAAACTCTCGGAAAAAGAGCCTGTGAAAAAGGTGGTTTACAGCGGTAATGCATTGCAGTCGAATGACTTCTCTCTTGTGCTTGACATAATGGAAACAGCCGGGGGAAAGGCCGAGGTTATGCTAAGGCTTGCAGCATATATGAACCCTGTTATGAAGATGATGGCTTCCGGAATTGTTTCCGGCTTCCTTGAAAAACTGATTCTGGAGATGGAAAGATTCAGCAACTGGAAACAGAAAGCTTAAGTTCTGCAATAGCCGTTCTCCCGGACTCTATATGATGAACCCGATTTCCTTGAAGGCGAATTCCCTGGCCTTTCCGGCCCTGTTTTCTATCCTTAGACAGCCGGACTCGCTCACTGCCACGATCCTGCCACTTATGATGCCTTCAGCCGTCCTGTAATCATGCCACTCGCCAAATCGGTAAAGTAAGGCAACATAGTCATCCCTTATCTGATCCCACTCGCCGGTGATCAGTTTTTTATAGCGCGTGTCCAGACATTTTAAAAGCCCTTGCAGACACAGATCTATGTCATACTCTATACCTGTGATCATCTTCAGGGAAACCGGGTTGGGGATCCACTCAGGGAAAAACTCCTGGTTGATATTGAGACCGATGCCGGCTACACTGCTGGTTATTGCATTTCCAGATATCGAATTCTCAATCAGAATACCTGCTATTTTGTCATCCCTTGCATAAATATCATTTGGCCATTTTATTTTGCATCCGGAGATGATAGTCTTCAGATAATCGCAGATCCCCAGGGAAATGAATTCGCAAAGTAAAAACTGTTCCGTGGCTTCTAAAATACTTGGGAATAGTATAATGCTGAATAACAGGTTTTTCCCGTCCTCGCTCTCCCACCTGTTCCCCTGTTGTCCCTTTCCTGCCGACTGAAAGCCTGCACGAATGACCATGCCCTCACGTGTCACTCCCGATCTTATATAATCCGCGGCTGTGATATTTGTAGATACAACATTATTCAAAAAGATGATTTCGGATCCTATTATCATTGTACGATTTCCCATTGTCCACTGCCAGATTTGCTGAGGAGACAGGCAAACTGACGATGGCACTGTTATTGCACATTATGGAATGAAAGCGGCAAAAATACAGATAAAAGTTAGTACTTTTGCAACTTGATGTTTTAACAGATCTCTTTGATGAAGAAAGGACAGGACGGGACGGAATTGCTTCTGGAGTCTATAGCAAAAGGTGTTTTTGAGAAAAAAGCCAAGAATGTTCTTAAAATTGACCTGAGAAAATTGGATAACCGGATATCCGATTATTTCATAGTTTGCCATGGTTCGTCGGTCAGCCAGGTCGATGCAATATGCGACTCGGTTGAAGACACCGTTGTCCGGGATACAGGAGAAAGACCGTCGCATGTCGAGGGACTCGAAAATTGTTTCTGGGTTCTGCTCGATTATGGAAATGTAGTGGTTCACATATTCCTTGAGGAGTACAGGCATTTCTACAACCTTGAATCGTTGTGGGCTGATGCTTCCATGGAAGAGATAAGTGATAACTTAAGTTAAGAATTTATTTATGGCTGAAAACGAAAATAATAACAAAGGTCCGGTTAAAACTCCGGAGCCAAATATGAAGCCAAAATTCAATTCAAACTGGATTTTCGCAATTCTTATCGTATCATTCCTTGCCATTAACCTGTTCTTTGGCGGCAAGGCAACTCCCAAAATTCAGACCAGGCAGTTGAAAGAGATGATCAGCAATAAGGAGATTGAAAGAATAGTGCTGGTTAACAAGGAATATGCTGAGATTTACCTGAAGAAAGAGGTGCTGGAGTCAGGAAAATACACCGATATTCTGAAACCTGCCAGCGGACCAATGAATTTCGGGGTGCAGAAACCGCACTATACCCATAATATTGGCGACCTTGCCACTTTCGAGGAGTTCCTTCAGACAGAACAGGAAAATGCCGGTTACGCCGATAAGGAGATTATTTATCCCGAAACAGAGACGCGCCGCAATTATATAGGTGAGATACTCGGATGGACACTTCCCTTCATTCTGCTTATCTTCCTCTGGATCTTCATGATGAGACGTATGACCGGTGGAGCCGGAGGTGCAGCGGGAGGCATTTTCAGCGTGGGCAAATCAAAAGCCCAAATATTCGACAGGGAATCAAACGTGAAGATTAATTTCAGTGATGTTGCCGGTCTCGAGGAAGCCAAAACGGAAGTAATGGAGATAGTTGATTTCCTAAAGAATCCGAAAAAATATACGGCGCTTGGCGGTAAAATACCCAAGGGAGCTATTCTTATAGGTCCTCCCGGAACAGGTAAAACTCTTCTGGCAAAAGCGGTTGCCGGCGAAGCAAACGTTCCTTTTTTCTCCATCTCCGGTTCCGATTTCGTGGAAATGTTCGTCGGTGTCGGAGCATCCAGGGTAAGGGACCTGTTCAAGCAGGCAAAGGAAAAAGCTCCATGCATAGTGTTTATTGATGAGATTGACGCGGTCGGCAGGGCAAGGGGTAAGAATGTGAACTTCGGATCGAATGACGAAAGAGAAAACACCCTGAACCAGCTCCTTACAGAGATGGACGGCTTCGGTACAAACATGGGAGTAATAATTCTCGCGGCCACTAACAGGGCCGACATCCTCGACAGAGCGCTTCTCAGGGCAGGAAGATTCGACAGGCAGATCCATGTTGAACTGCCTGAACTTACTGAAAGGGAAGCAATCTTCAAGGTCCATCTCCGGCCTATTAAACTCGAAAAGGATTTTGATGTGAACTTCCTGGCAAAACAGACACCGGGGTTCTCAGGAGCGGATATTGCAAATGTTTGCAATGAGGCTGCCCTTATCGCGGCAAGAAAGAATAAGAATGTAGTCGAAAAGCAGGACTTCCTTAATGCTATAGACAGGATAGTGGGCGGACTGGAACGCAAAAGCAAGATAATCTCGATGGAGGAAAAGAGGACCATCGCGTACCACGAAGCCGGACATGCCACAGTGAGCTGGCTGCTGGAACACGCGAGCCCACTTGTAAAGGTTACCATTATTCCCAGGGGAAGAGCTCTCGGGGCAGCATGGTACCTGCCGGAAGAAAGACAGATTACTAACAGTGAACAACTACTCGATGAAATGGCCTACGCGCTCGGGGGAAGAGCCGCGGAACAGATCATTTTCGGGAAAATATCAACCGGAGCCCTGAACGACCTCGAAAAGGTAACAAAACAGGCATATGCAATGGTATCCTATTTCGGTATGAGCGATAAAATAGGCAATATTAGTTATTACGACTCATCGGGACAATCGGATTACGGATTTACAAAACCATATAGTGAAAGGACTGCTGAATTGATCGATCAGGAGGTTAAAAAGATTATTGCTGAATCCTTTGACAGAGCTGTTGAGCTTCTGAATGAACACAAAAAGGGATTGACGGAGCTGGCAGAACTGCTTCTCGAAAAAGAGGTGATATTCAGCGAGGATGTGGAAAAAATCTTTGGCAGAAGGAAAGCGGATATTATCAGGGAACAAAAGGAACGTGAAAACGAAACTCCGGCAGGAGAAGAATAATACCGCTTCACAATAAACTGCCAAAGGCTAAACAGTCAAACAGTTAAAAGCTTACTAAAGTGGGAAATTTCTCCACCAGGACACTGACTGCCGTCTGGATAGTGATTTTTATACTTGGAGGCTTCTGGCTCCATCCTGTTTCATTTTTCATTACCGGAATTATTCTGCTTTCCGGTGCCCTTTACGAATACTACCTGATGGCAAAAACCACTGGTGTAAGGCCCCGGATAATAAGCGGTATTCTCACCGGAGCTGCAATGTATTCCATTGCCACTCTTGTAGCGGCAGGTATTATCGGTAAGGAATGCTTCCTGCTGCTTGTGATTCCTGCCCAGATAATCCTGGTTACGCAACTTTACCGCGAACAGGAAAGACCTTTCGATTCTCTGGCACATACCTTCTTCGGGATATTGTACGTGGGAATACCCTTCTCCCTCTTCCCTTTTGCAGCCTTCTCAAGAACAGGTTTCAGGGCTATCCTTCCACATCCGGATATAGTGTTTTCACCAGGATTGGTTATCGGATTCCTGCTTCTTCTGTGGACCTACGACACGGGTGCATATCTTACCGGCATCGCCTTTGGCAAACACAGGCTCATGGAAAGGATATCCCCGAAGAAATCGTGGGAGGGTTTCTTCGGAGGCCTGCTGCTGGCTGTCGCTGTCGCATGGCTGCTCGCGGGCTGGTTCGGGATAACAAGTACAGCGGGCTGGATGGTTATTGCCCTTATAATTGCGGTTGCCGGTACATACGGAGACCTTACCGAATCGATGCTCAAGAGGAGCAGCGGAGTGAAGGATTCCGGTTCCCTGCTGCCGGGACATGGTGGACTGCTCGACCGATTTGACAGCGCACTGTTCTCGTTTCCTTTGGTTTATCTTTTTATCACTCTTTTTGGTTGATTGACATGTGTTGATTAGTTTTGCGGAAATTATTCAAGAATGGCCATTCACAGGGAAGGATACAGAATTATTGCTGTCGGGTTTATTATTCTGCTGCTTGTAAACATAATCGCGGGAATAATGTGGCCAGAAAAGTCTTTCCTGAAATGGATGGTGCTTCTCTTATCGCTTTCATTATACGTTTTCATACTCTTTTTCTTCAGGCTTCCCTCCAGGCAGCTACAGCCGGATCCCGGACTGATATATGCACCGGCCGACGGAAAAGTGGTTGTTATTGAGGAAACCGTGGAAAATGAATATTTCAAAGACCAGCGCCTCCAGATATCAATTTTCATGTCGCCTTTCAACATGCACAGCAACAGGTATCCGGTGTCGGGTTCAGTGAAACAGGTATATTACCATCCCGGGAAATACATGGTGGCCTGGCATCCCAAATCGTCGGAACTGAACGAAAGGAGCAGCGTGGTAATCGAAACTGAAAATGGAACAGAGATACTGGTCAGACAGATTGCCGGCGCTGTGGCACGGCGAATCGTGACATATGCCAAACCGGGACAGAAGGTAACCCAGGGAGGAGAACTCGGTTTCATAAAGTTCGGTTCAAGAGTCGATGTTTTTCTGCCACTCGGAACCGAGATAGAAGTGCCTATTTTACAGCATGTTAAGGCAAATAAAAGCATCATAGCAAAAATCTGAAAAAACCTATTCATGAAAAAAACTGACAACAGGGTGATTGACATTACTCCAGATGTGAAATGGATTGGAATACTTGATTATGATATCAGGACATTTGATATCGTGATGACCACGGAATACGGAACAACCTATAACTCTTTCTTTATAAACGCCTCGAAAAAAACCCTGGTAGAAGTTGCCAAGGAGAAGTTCTGGGATCTCTATCTCGATAAAATTCAGCAGGTAACTGATCCTTCGGAAATTGAATACATCATTCTCGATCATACCGAGCCCGACCATTCAGGCAGCCTTGGCCGCCTGCTCGAACTGGCACCTGATGCGACCGTGGTTGGAAGCGGAAATGCAATAAGATACCTGGGAGATATTGTAAACAAGCCTTTCAAATCCCTGACAGTAAAGGACGGAGATATCCTCGACCTTGGAAACAAGACGCTGAAATTCATCTCGGCCCCGAATCTCCACTGGCCTGATTCGATATATACATGGCTGGTGGAAGACAGTATCCTGTTTACCTGTGATTCGTTTGGCTCCCATTATTGCAGTGAAAAGCTCTTCAGCGAGCTGACCCCCGATTACCTCAACTCTTTTAAATACTACTTTGACGTTATCCTTAAACCCTTCAGCAAATTCATGCTGAGGGCAATTGAAAAAATAAAAGGACTTGAGCCTGTCATTATATGCCCAGGACATGGCCCGCTTCACAGAGATAATATTGATGAAATAGTAGCTCTTAGCACTAAGCTCTCGGAAGAGTACCTTAAGCTTACTTCCGGAGGTGATGTGAAAAGGGTGCTTGTTGCATATGTGTCGGCTTATGGATTCACCGGAAAGGCAGCTGGGTATATTGCAGAAGGGATAGGAAAGGAAAACGGCTGTATAGCCGATGTTGTTGATATTGAACATATCTCTGCCGCCGAACTCGACCTGAAGATATCCTCAGCCGATGCCATTATAGCAGGATCTCCAACTATCAACCAGAATACCCTGCTACCGGTTTATACCCTCTTTGCACTGATAAATCCCCTGCGCGACAGGGGAAAACTTGCCGGAGCATTCGGATCATACGGGTGGAGCGGTGAAGCGCCAAAAATCATTCTGGATAACTTCAGAAACCTCAAACTGAAAACTTTCGACGAAACAACCGGATTCAAATTTGCACCGGGTGGAGAAAAAATGGAAAACCTTGTCGAATTCGGAAAAAAATTCGCCCGCAAAGTTGCGGAGGAAGCATCGAAGGAAGAGATATAAGGTTTTGACAGCAGTCAACGTGGAACACGGCTTGAAATTGCATATCGTTTTGGGTAAAAAAATTGTCGTGAAACAATAACCCAGTTATCGTTTTGGGTAAAAAAATTGTTGTTATTTTCAGATTATAACGAAGGCCCCGCGATGTTTGAACAACAAAAATTTAGCATTTACAAATTTTCTGATTAGGTTTGTATATATACATTGAAATGACCCTTTGATGAAAACTTCTATTAGGAACATCCTGATTTTTCTGGGCGTTATTCTTTTTCTGTTTTTGTTATGGTCTTTCAGGATTATAGTTGTCTATGTGCTTGTCTCCGGAGTGCTGTCGGTCATGGGAAGGCCGCTGGTCGACCTTCTGAGACAGATTAAAATAGGAAAATGGCAGTTTCCGCGAGCTCTTAGCGCGTTGCTTACCCTGATAGTCATCTGGGGCCTGATAGCTCTTTTCTTCTATATCTTCATACCTCTTATTACCAGGCAGATTAATTATCTCTCTACAATCGATGGCGCTAAAATTGTTGAGCTGGTCGAGGGGCCGGTAAAGAAAATGGAAGAGCTCATAACTCTTCTGAATCCGGATATTTCAGGCAAGCTTTCAGTGACCGATTACATAGCCTCCAAGGTAGAAAGCATTCTTAACATAGAAGGAATCCAAAACTTTATGGGATCGTTGGTCGGTGTCCTGGGTAATATAGCAGTTGCAGCATTCTCAATCTCATTTATAACCTTCTTCTTCCTCAAGGACAAGCACCTTTTCTTCGAATCAATCCTGATGTGGATCCCCGACCAGTACGTGGAAAACGTTACCAGGGCCCTCAATTCAATCAAGCACCTTCTTACCAGGTACCTTATCGGGATTGTCATCCAGAGTACATGCATAATGATACTGATCACCCTTGGAATGACAATAGCAGGGATTGAATTCCAGCAGGCTCTGATGATGGGACTCATTTTGGGAACACTTAACATTATCCCCTACGTGGGCCCATGGCTCGGCTTTTTTATCGTGATGATAATGGGTATAGCCACGCATATCCAGTTTGATTTTTCAACAGTGGTGGTTCCGCTGGTGATGTATATGATGATCGTGGTGGCTATAACGCAGCTCATAGATAATATTATCTTCCAGCCTGTCATTTTTTCGAGCAGCGTGAGAGCACACCCGCTCGAGATTTTTATTGTCGTCCTTGCTGCCGGCTTTGCTGCCGGAATACCGGGAATGCTTCTCGGGATACCGGCTTATACTGTTCTAAGGGTGTTTGCACGGGAGTTCTTCTACGGATTCAAAGCTATCCAGAAAATAACATCAAGTCTGTCGGACGAAGATCAGGAAGGGAAGAAATTGCTGACATCAGGCCCGCAAGGCATTGTCATCAAGAGGAAACGAAGGAGGAAACCACGGAGGCCTATAGAAAACAAGCAGGAAATACTATGAATTCATTTTTTTCTTTGCTTAAAAGGATATTCAGGTTCTATTATGAAGGCTTTACCACGATGTCGTGGTGGGGTAAACGCATCTGGACAATACTGCTTATCAAATTGTTTATCATTTTCATAATCCTTAAGCTGTTCTTTTTTCCCGATTTCCTTAAAAAGAATTACCGGACAGATGAGCAGCGCAGCGAACATGTACTGGAACAACTAACAAAACAACATTAAGCCTATGTTTGAGAGTTTTGACTTATCCCTCGTGGACTGGTCGCGGGCTCAATTTGCCCTCACGGCTGTTTATCACTGGCTTTTCGTTCCCCTTACACTCGGTCTTTCATTCATTATTGCAATAATGGAGACCATCTATGTAAGGACCGGCAATGAGGAATGGAAGCGTATGACCAAATTCTGGATGACTCTTTTCGGGATCAATTTTGCAATCGGCATTGCAACCGGACTGATCCTTGAGTTTGAATTCGGCACCAACTGGTCAAATTACTCATGGTTTGTCGGGGATATCTTCGGAGCACCGCTTGCCATAGAAGGAATACTTGCCTTTTTCCTTGAGTCGACTTTCGTTGCCGTTATGTTTTTCGGATGGGACAAGATAAGCAAAAAGGCCCATCTGGTATCCACCTGGCTGGTGGCGATTGGAGCCAACCTTTCGGCATTATGGATTCTGGTCGCCAATGCATGGATGCAAAACCCGGTTGGAATGGTCTTCAACCCCGAAACTGCCAGAAATGAAATGATAAGCTTCTGGGAAGTACTTTTCAATGAGGTGGCTGTCTCCAAATTCCTTCACACTATCTCATCGGGATTCCTTCTGGCATCAATGTTCGTAGTGGGAATAAGTGCTTATTACCTCCTTAAGAACCGAGAGATTCTTCTTGCAAAAAGAAGCATACTGATCGCGGGTATCTTTGGACTGCTCTCATCCCTCCTGGTAGTTTATACCGGAGATACGTCGGCAAGAACCCTGGCAAAGGCTCAGCCAATGAAATTCGCTGCTTTTGAGGCCCTCTATGATGGAACGGAAAGGGCGGGACTGGTTGCAGCAGGACTGCTCAGGGAATCGGACAGGAAAATCGGGGAAAAAGCCGTGAATGAGTTTGTGTTCAGGATAGAAATTCCGGGATTCCTTTCAGTGATGACAGGCGGCAGCCCGGAAACCTTCGTACCGGGAATCAACGATCTCGTAAACGGCAATCCCGAAAGGGGGCTGCTTTCCGTATCCGAAAAGATGGAGAGAGGACAAAGGGCCCGCGATCTGCTGATCGAATACAAGGAAGCCAGGAAAAACAACGACACAGAGATAGCTGAAAGCATTGCAGCGATATTCAGCGACAGAAAATTCAATGAAGATTTTTTCAGGTATTTCGGCTATGCCTCCCTTGATAAACCGGAAGAAGTGATCCCCAGCGTTAAAGTGTCATTCTACACTTTCCATGTGATGGTAATGCTGGGATTCCTTTTCATCCTTATATTCGCCCTCTCACTGCTGTTCCTGTTCCGCGGAACCCTCAGAAAGAACAAATGGTTCCTGTGGATAGCCCTCTTTTCAATCCTGCTTCCCTATGTCGCGGGAGAACTCGGCTGGACTCTTGCTGAAATGGGCCGTCAGCCCTGGATAATCCAGGACCTAATGCCTGTGACAACTGCAGTTACACATGTAAGCACCGGATCGGTAATAACAACATTCATACTCTTCGCGGTTCTGTTTACAATCCTGCTTATTGCCGAAGTTTCGATTATGATAAGGCAGATTAAAATAGGACCTAAAAATTAGGAGGACACCATATGACAATAATGATATCACATATGTTCCTGCAGGCCTACTGGTGGATTATCATCTCCCTGCTTGCCGGTATTCTGGTATTCCTCATGTTTGTCCAGGGAGGACAATCGATGATCTTTTCTCTTCCAAAGACAGAACTTCAGAAAGCTATGCTTGTCAATGCAATGGGAAGAAAATGGGAATTCACCTTTACCACCCTCGTCACTTTCGGAGGCGCCTTCTTTGCTTCATTCCCACTCTTCTATTCTGCAAGTTTCGGAGGAGCCTACTGGATGTGGATTGCAATACTGTTCAGCTTCATTATTCAAGCCGTTGCCTACGAATATCGTTCGAAACCATCCAATGTTCTTGGTAAGAAGACTTTCGACTCTTTCCTTTTCATAAACGGATCACTTGGACCCTTCCTGATAGGAACAGTTGTAGGCACTTTCTATACAGGTTCACAGTTCAGCCTCAATGAGCTTAACCAGGTAAGTTGGGGAACACCATGGCACGGGCTTGAGGCACTTCTCAATGTCAGAAACCTGGCACTCGGACTGGCTGTCCTCTTCCTGGCAAGGACTAACGGACTGCTTTATTTAATTAACACTGTTGACGACGACGATCTTTTTGAAAGATCAGGAAGGAAACTGGCCGTTGATTCCATTTCATTCCTGGTGTTCTTCCTGTTCTTCGTTATTGTACTGCTGCTGTCGGAGGGATTTGCATACGACCGCGCTACGGGAACAGTCAGCATGGAGAAGTTCAAATATCTTCACAACCTGTTGCAAATGCCGCTTGTCCTGGTGATCTTCCTCGCGGGAGTGATCAGCGTACTTTACGGGATAGGGACAGCACTGCTCAAAGCAAACCGGTCGGCAATATGGTATACGGGCACCGGAACAATTCTGGCAGTGATGGCTCTCTTTTTTATAGCCGGCTTTAACGGCACTGCATTCTACCCGTCGGTGTCAGACCCCGGAAGCTCCCTTACCATCGACAAGGCATCTTCAAGCTTCTTTACATTGAAAACCATGATGTACGTGTCGTTCTTCGTGCCTTTCGTGATTGCATACATCTGGTATGCCTGGAAGGCAATAAACAGGAAAAAGATCACCGGAGATGAAATGAAGAAAGGAAGGCATTTGTATTAGGCGCAGGGCACAGGGCTCAGGGCTCAGGGCACAGGGCACAGGGCTCAGGGCTCAGGGCTCAGGGCTCAGGGCACAGGGCTCAGGGCACAGGGCTCAGGGCACAGGGTAAGACGGAGGATGAATGCCGCTAACCGAGCGCCACCAGTAATAATAGTAATAAACTTCTGATAAACAGTAAAATATGTATCTATCTGGAATCCTGAATTACCTTATATGGCCGGCTTTTATCATACTGAGCTGGTTCGCGGTCAAGGCCGCTTTGAAGTACTACGAGAAGAAGTATCCTCCTGAG
>JAXDBC010000107.1:0-51221 GCA_034679225.1 Bacteroidales bacterium
TGTAATGGGTACCCCGACCTTTTTCATTAACGGGTACAAGCTCCCGGCCCAGTATGAGATAGATGATATAAGGTATTTCAGGGATGTTTTCAAAGAAACCGAAGAGATTATGTTGAACACCGGTGATATTAATTGACAAAGAGCTAATATATTGGAATTAATGAACACGTTTATTATTAATCTGAAAGATCCGGGCAGGGGTTTTCCTCTGTGCCCTGAGCCCTGAGCCCTGAGCCCCGTGCCCCGTGCCCTGAGACACTTCCTGCCCGGAACTTTCCTGAAAATAGTCAGCCTATGGAAATATAACATTTTTTGTAACTCAGGTAGTGGACCCTGACGCTTTTTCATAGGTCGGTATCACCAGCCTATGAAATAATAAACAGGGAGGTATTTCTTATTTCGGGTTCATCCCGGGCGATAAAAAGCATGCCGCGGCGGCATGAAAAACAAATTGGTACATATTGAATATTGAGAAAATGTTTCTGTAATTTAAAACTTATCATCATGAAGAAAATTAATAAATTAAAGATCAATCCTGAAAGATTGATGGATGATATAGAACTTAAAAAATTAATGGGTGGGTATGGTAGTTCTTGCACATGTTTGTGTTGGGACATAAGTTCCCATGTAATTAAAGGTTATCTTTTGTCGGAATCCGGAGACTGTCCATATGATTGTGCTTATGCCTGGTCTAATTCGACAGGTGTTTGTCAGTGTTAGAGTTTTCGACAAGTATTATTTAGAATTCTTTCTATGAGATCCATAAATGTAAGGAAGAGAGGTTATTTGAATTATAACCTCGCTTGTTATGCAGCAAAAACGAAATTATTATTAATTACGATTTCATTCTTATTATTTAACTCTTGTTATCATAATAACAAGAATATGAGTAAGATATTTGAATTTGATCCCGAGGTTCTTACAGACAATAGTATTACTTTAAATAAGATTGCTGATGAAATAGTGTATGTTCCACTCGATACTTTAATTAAAATCGGATCAGTTTATTCATATCGTTTAATTGATGACTTCATTTACCTGTCTGTTAAAGATGTTGGAATATTATTATATACCCGTAGCGGCAAATTCATTAAAAAAATAGGAAATCCAGGAAGAGGGCCGGGGGAATATTATCATTTTATGTATTTTGACGTTGATCCGAAATCGAGATATTTATATGTTATTGATCGAAATATTATTAAAATATATGATTCTGAAGGAGTTTATAAAAATAGTGTATCTATTAACGATCAATACCTTAGTTATATAAGTTACTTCAACGACAAGCTCATAATTTCTGACTTCAATCATTATGGCATTTCAGAATATAATTGGATAACTCTTGACACAAATGGAATCTTAATCAAAAAGAAAGAAAATTATATACCTCCATTTAAAAGCACACTTCCTTCTCACGGAGGTAATTATGTATTCAATAATAATCTGCATTATTGGAATCTTTATTGTGACACAATATTTTCTATTCGGCCGGATTTAAGTTATACCGTTTCATTCATAATAAAAGAAGGAAAGTTTCGCTGGCCAAAGTCAAATATAAAAGTAGCTCCAACAGAATCATTTAGATCGTACTTGCTTAATCACCTTTTTATAAGCTTAATACTTGAGACAAAGCAGTTTATTATTTTAAGGTATACTTATAAAAATATTATGATTGTCTTGTTAGATAAATTCAGTAAGAAATCATACATGACATATTTATATAATCATGAAGGTTCAGTAGAATTATATGGAGGTATTTTGAATGACATTGATGGAGGCGTCCCTTTTAAACCTGAAGTGTATTTATATGAGAATGAATATGAATATTTAGTAGAACTGATATATCCTTATACGATTAAGAAGCATATACAAAGTATTGATTTTAAAAATTCTTCTCCAAAATACCCGGAAAAGAAAAAAGAGTTTCAAAAACTGGCTGACAATATGAAAGAAACAGACAACCCGGTTCTGGTGATGGTCAGGCTGAAGCGTTAATGCAAGAAAAGCACAGGGCTCAGAGCACAGGGCACAGGGCACAGGGCACAGGGCTCAGGGGAAGAAGCGCAGGGCACAGGGCTCAGGGCGCAGGGGAAAAAGCGCAGAGCTCAGTGCGCAGGGCGCAGGGGAAAAAGCGCAGAGCACAGGGCACAGGGCTCAGGGGAAGAAGCGCAGGGCACAGGGCTCAGGGCAGAAGAATGGTACACGGCGTGCGGTACACGGAAACCAAGAGATGGCAGAAGGGTTGAACAGAACGGATCCCCTCCTGCCCCGCTCAGCGGAGGGGCTGGGGGTGGGTTCTTGGTTTAAACAATTAGTAATTAACTGATTAACAATTATCGTTATGACACTAACCACACAAACAGCACGAGTCATATAACCAGCACTACCCGAACAACTTGCACGACCTGCAAGACTTGCAAGACCTGTCACTGCCCTCTGTGCCCCGTTCTTTTGCTGCCAGCCGCATGCCGCTCGCCGCAAGCCGTTCCTCTGCCCTGTGCCGTTCTTCAGCCCCTCGCCATTTACAAATTGTTCATTGCTAATTGCTAATTGCTAATTGCTAATTGCAAATTACCCCCTGCATTGAAATTCTAATTGCTTTTCTTATATTGTCAGCCAAATGCTTGATAAAATCAAATTTATATTATGATGAAAATACTCAGATTCATTGCCATGTTTGCTGTTTTGCTGGGTCTTGTATCGAAAACCGGCGCTCAGCAGGTTAAGCAGGATGACAAGCTTCACATCATTATTATCGGAGCGCATCCTGACGATCCCGACGAAGTTGGAGGTACTGCCTACAAATGGGCAAAAGCCGGCCACGATGTACTTATGGTTTCACTTACAAACGGAGATGCCGGTCATCAGAGCTACAGTTCAGAAGAACTGGCAAAGATCCGGAGAGAAGAAGCAAGAAGAGCCGGTGAAGTGATCGGTGTGCGTTACATCACACTCGACAACCACGACGGACAGCTTATGCCGACCTATGAGAACAGGCTGCAGGTAATAAAACTCATCCGGGAGCAGAAAGCCGATATAGTTATATTCCCCCGTCCATATGACTATCATCCCGACCATCGTTACTGCGGCACGCTGGTACTGGATGCAGCCTACATGGTTACAGTGCCGAAAATCCTCCCGGAGGTACCATTTCTTGAGAAAAATCCGGTATTCCTGTACACTTATGACCAGTTTGTCCAGCCCATACCTTTTGTCCCGGATGTATGCATAGACATCGATGATGTGATTGAAAAGAAAATAGACATGTATCACGAGCACACCTCGCAGATGTACGAATGGCTGCCCTTCAACCGCGGTCAGCTCGATCAGGTACCTGCAAGCGATAAGGAAAGAAGGGCATGGCTTGGCAAGACATGGGGGGGCAGATCCAATGCCGAACCATTCAGGGCTAAACTGATAGAGCAGTATGGCAAGGAAAAGGGATCAAAAATCAAAAGTTGTGAAGTATTCCAGGACAGCGGCTACGGTACGCCCCTGACAAAGGAAAATATAAAACACTACTTCCCTTTTTATTGATATTCAATACACTGGCTGTTTTCCTTCAGTTCGATGAAGTTATTGCCCATTTCCCTGTATCCGTATTCGAAACAATAATGGTACCGGGTACCGTCTGATGTTTCGATCAGATGGGTGAAGAAGCTGAAGTTATAACCCAGGGCAAAAAGCGCATCCTTGTGGACCCTGCACTTCCCTTCGGAGTACAGGTCGGCAAGGATGCGCCTGTTTTTCCTGAGTAACCCGTGAACATTCCGCACGTAATTGTTGGTGTCGCGGTTCAGCTTGTTGTTGTAATTGTTTCTGCACTGGTCTGAGCAGAATTTCTTATCGGTACGGCCGCGTATTGTGCAGCCGCAATCGAGACATTTCCTTTCCACAGCACGAATGTTTGTATAAAGATACAAAAAAAATCAGATAAACGATAACAAACGACTATAAATGATTTTGAAACAGATATAAATAATTAATAACCGAAAGCTTCAACGGGACCTGCTTAAGTTTGTGACAGATTAAATTATGTGTAAATAAAATCATTGAGTCATGAACAATTTAAGGAATCGCGTACTGCTTATCGGGAACCTGGGTCAGGATCCCGAGATCAAGAACCTTGAAAACGGGAAAAAGGTCGTGAATTTTACAATTGCCACCAAGGACAGCTACAAAAACAACGATGGTCAGAGGGTGGAAGAAACGACCTGGCACAACATCGTCGCATGGAATGGCATTGCAGAACTGGCTTCCAAATACCTCAAAAAAGGCAGGGAAGTGGCTATTGACGGAAGGCTTGTGTACAGGACCTACGAGGACAAGAAGGGTATGACAAGATATGTGACGGAGATTGTCCTGAACGAGATGCTCTTTCTGGGTCCGCAGCCCAAAAACGGAGGGGAAAAAGAAGAATAGCTATACAATTGCAGATCTTCATGCCGGAGTATGCATTCCCGGATTAATGCCGTTGCAAGGGAAACATAAATGAAATCTAAGTTCTTGCCGGCTCGTGGGAAGCATAATGAAGTCGAGGCTCTACAGGCACTGGCGGGAAGGGGTTTGTCGGGTGTGAGCTAAGATTTCATGCTTCCCTGCCGGCTCTGAGAGCAAGAACATTAAGCTCAGCCAGTTCGGGGCTCTTCCTCGAAAAGAGTTTAACAACGGCTTTTTCAAGGCTTTCGTGGGGAAGTCCGAGATAACGCGAGGCTGCTCCAAGGATAACCACGTTGCCGGAACGGGCGGAACCAGCCTGCCGGGCAATCTCATCAGCATCGATAATCTTGTGATTCGGAACTTTCCTGATCTGATCGAGGATTTCTTCAAGCGGCGGGTAATTATTAATATTGATAAACGGTGTGGAGTTCGTGACAAGCCATCCTGATGCAGAAAGCCAGGGCAGATACCTGAGTGATTCCATCGGCTCTACCGATATTATCAGATCCGCCTTTCCATATGGAATCAGATCGGAATGCACCGGACGGGATGAAAGTCTCAGATGCGACTGGACATCACCTCCCCTCTGACTCATTCCATGAACCTCTGCCTGCTTGAGATGCAGATCGTTTTCCACTGCAGCAAGACCGATTATTGCCGCTATAGACAAAATCCCCTGCCCTCCTACTCCTGATAATATTATGTCGCTCTTCATGATTCCTGTTCTTTGTTTTTGTTTTGTGACGATTCGGCTTTCCTGCGCCTTGATGCGGTCTGAATACATTCCCTTGCAGAGATAATTACCGAAACTCCTTCGTAATCAAATTCTTCCTGCATTACCCTGACATTCTCCTCATGATTTTTCTTAAGGGGTATAATGGTTCTGATATGTTCCGGGGCAACACCAATTCCCTGACAGATCTGTTCGAGCCGCCCTGTGGCATGCGACTTTTGTCCGCCCGTCATGGCTGTGGCCGAGTTATCAGAAATAATTACGGTAACCGGCGAGTTTTTCATAACTGCATCGAGCAGCCCCGTCATTCCTGAATGGGTGAAGGTTGAATCTCCTATCACGGCAACAGAAGGCCTTAATCCGCCATCGGCAGCGCCAACGGCCATGGTTATCGAGGCTCCCATGTCGACGCATGAATTGATGACACTGTAAGGAGGAAGTGCAGCGAGTGTATAACAGCCTATATCCGAGAATACTCCACGGCTTCCCGATGGCTTGAGGGCATCGATCACCGCGAGGAAAGTGTCGGAATGACCGCATCCCTTGCAGAATGAGGGCGGCCTTGTTTTAACAACATCCGGAACTTCGAACAAGGAATTTGAACTGATCCCGAGTGCCCTGGCAACAACCGAAGGATTCAGCTCGCCCTCCCTTGGAATGGCATCGTCGAGCCGCCCGTTCACTGAAAGGCTGTTGTCAAGTATTCCTCTCAGACTCTCTTCAATAACCGGATATCCCTCCTCGAGAACGAGGATCTCCTCACAACGGCTGGTAAGGTCGCTTATAATGTCTTTCGGAAAAGGATAGGTCGTGATCTTTAAAACAGGAAAATCGGGGCCCTTTTCCGGGAAGTTCTCCATAAGATAGTTGTAGGAAATGCCACAGGTTATAACTCCGAACCGCCGGTTCTTTCCATCCCTGAAGACGTTGTATTTCGAAAGCCGGTTATCATATTTGAGTGATTCATATGTTGAAAGGAGAGCATGGTATTTTCTCCGGGCAATAGCAGGCAGCAATACAAACTGTAGCGGGTCGGAAGGAGGCTGAAAAGGATTCTGATGTATTGGCGACTTTCTCTTTACAGCCGCCCTGGAATGAGCAAGCCTTGTAGTGATCCTGAACAACACAGGAATCCTGAATTTCTCCGACAAATCAAAAGCATCACTTACCATATCGTAAGCTTCCTGCTGGTTCGATGGTTCATATACCGGGATAAAAGCGAACTTTCCATATAATCGCGAGTCCTGTTCATTCTGAGATGAATGCATCGAGGGATCGTCGGCCGATACGATCACAATACCACCGTTAATCCCTGTAATCGATGAGTTGATAAATGGATCGGCCGCCACGTTAAGCCCCACATGCTTCATTGCTACCATGGCTCGTTTTCCGGTATACGACATCCCCAACGCCGCTTCCAGGGCTGTTTTCTCGTTGGCCGACCAATCCCTGTGAATGCCTCTTCCGGCAGCCTCTTCCGAAGCCTGAATAAATTCCATTATTTCAGTCGACGGGGTCCCCGGATAGGCGTACATACCACTCAGCCCGGCATCTATTGCACCAAGCGCGATTGCCTCATCCCCGAGTAATAATTGTTTCTGCATAATGTGTTATCTGTTGTTTCAATCAATAATTATGGAGTATTGCAAAATTACCCTAATAAGTTCAATTATAAAATCCACATGATTAATTTCTGACACAAAAAAGTAAGGAATATATTATAAAATGCATGTTTACTTCCATCATAGCATTGTATTCTGATGCAGATAATGATGGAATTTGATTAAAAATAAGCTAAAAGACTTTAAGGTTACGCCCAATAATGTTTATTTTGCAGGCATTGCGCTATTACATAGCCATTAATTCAGGAATCAGGATTTGAAACGGTTTCTTAATATAATTTTTTTCCTTGCATTGCCGCTCTGCCTGTTTGAGATTCAGGCTCAGGAGACGGAAAGGTTTTTCCAGGTAAGCGGAATAATATCGGACGAGGAAAACAATCCGCTGCCGAACGTTGGTGTTGTCTCATTAAAGCTAAAAAGGGGTACCATCAGTGAAAGAACAGGCATATACAGCATAACAAGCACACCCGGCGACACAATATTTTACAGGGCTCTTGGTTTTAAGAGGAAACTGGTAATACTTCCGGATGATTTTACCGGACGGCATTACAGCCTCGATGTTAAGCTTGGTATTGATACCATACCCATCGATAACGTGGTGGTACTGCCGTGGAAGAGTTACAGTGAATTCATCAAGGATATGTCGACTCCGGCGCCCCTGGGACCTGAAATTGAAAACATGAACAGGAACATTGCATCAATTGAGGAAGCAATTTCAACTACGGTTGATGTGAAAATCACCCCGGAGGCGGGTTATCGATATGCCATGCAGCAACAGTTCAGAAACAATATAACCAAAGGCCAGTATCCTATCAACAACCTTCTGAATCCGTTTGCATGGTCGAAATTTATAAACGGCCTGCAGAAAGGCCTTTTAAAGAATCAGGAAACTCCTGCAAAACCGGCAAAGGTAAAGCAGAAGAAACAGAAGAGAAGGAACAAAAGTGGTAAGGAATAAGGGCAAAATAGTTGGTATCCTCGGAACAGTCATCATCCATCTGACTGCTGCCATCATTTTCATGACCTACAAACTTGGGGAACTGAAGACAAAGGAGCAGGAGATTCAAAAGTTTGAAATTGAATTTGAGACCTTTAGGGAAAGGATTGCACAGCAGCCTCTTCCAACTTATGCTGAGAATCCTTCAGCAGTAACAGTGGAAAACGTGCTCCGGAACGATCCCGAGATGCTTAACATTGCCCGTAACCTTGCTGCAAGGAGTGAAGTAAAGATTGATCCCCAGGAATATATCAACATGGTTAAGGACGAGCTTATTGAAAGTGGAAGACTGGGTACCGACAATTACATTGATTCAAGAAGGCAGGGATACCAGCCGGATCAGGGGGAGGAAATCGAAGTTGATGAAAAGGACAAGGCTGAGGTAAAGGAAGACAAAGCCAGCGAAGCCGAGAGGATGGCTGCAAATTTCCAGGGTCCGACCAGAATATACTACGATCTTTCCGGCAGAAATCACATATTCCTTCCCTTACCTATCTACAAATGCGAGGGATCGGGGAAGGTAGTGCTTGTGATCGAAGTCAACCAGCGGGGATATGTTGAACGGACAACCGTTGCCCAGGCAGAAAGTACTGCAACAGACGAATGTCTTATTGAAAGCGCCATTGGAACAGCCATGAGATCAAGATTTGAAAGCAAGCTTGACGGCCCGAAAATCCAGAAGGGACTTCTTACCTATATTTTTGTTGCCCAGTAATTTCAGATTATCTTAGTCAAGCCGGCGGGATAGCAGTGTCAGCCGATTTTTTGTTAATAAGATTGCCTATTGTATGCCTTAATATATTCCTGTTAGCTCAAAGCGGATGGGTACCGGCAGCGTATTGTCGAAGAGGTTGTATTCCGGCCAGTCGCTGATCCTTGAGACCATGCTCGCCATCATTCTGTTGATGTAAGTATGTATCCCGGGACCGTTCCAGGCGCTTGAATTAAGAAGTACGATCCAGGTAAGGCCGTCGGGCTGTCTTTTTATCATGGCAGCTGTGCCGGCGAAGGAACCGGTACGGATCCATGTTCCGTTTTCCAGGGTGGTTTTCCATCCCAGCGGAGAGATATTGTTATTCACATCTGTCATGAGCTCAATGCTGCTCTCTGACAGGATATCATCGTTATAATCAAATCCGTCGACCGCCAGAACAAGTTTCATCAGGTCGGGAGCTGTGGCAAGCCAGTATCCTGCTGCGCCCAGGGCTTCAACGTCATTACCTCCGTACCTGACCGGTACCATCTCGCCCGTGCCATACACTGAAGGACGAAGCGGCATTCCTGCCGGTTCGTAATAGCTTACCTCAAAAGGAGCTTTCTCTTCCGGAAGATTTTTGCCGGGAACAATATCATAAATACCAAGAGGTTCAAAGATCGCGGTAGTGCAATATTCCTCATAAGGCATCCCCGATATCTTTTCTATGACCAAACCAAGGATACTGTAGCCTAGATTCGAATATGAACGGCCCGTTCCGGGCGTAAAATGAAGTCGTTTTGAAAGAGCAAAACGGACTATCGTCCTGGTGTCGACCGGAAGGCTGCACTTCATCTCACGGGCAATAACGTGAGGCATGAACATCTGATCACCGTAGCGCTGTGACCATCCGCCCTCGTGCGAAAGCAAATGTGCAATGCTTATATTGAAAACTCTTTTATCTCTTGGATAACAGTAACATGAATCATTTAAAATACCATCCGGGCCAAAAACCTTGTCGTCGAGTGAAAGCTTCCCCTCCTCCATTAGCTTCATAACAGCAACGGCTGTTACCAGCTTCGAGATGCTGGCAACCCTGAATTTACTGTAAGGCTGTGTCTCAATCCCTGCCGCCGTGTCAGCGTATCCGAATCCTCTTGCATATACAAGCTTTCCTTGCCTGGCAATAGCCACTGAAGCGCCCTGGATATTCCATTTCTTCATAAACGAATTGACAACAGGAAGGCAATCATCAAACTCAGAAGACGATGAATAGGAGTTTGTCAGCCTTACAGATACCGGCGCCAGCTTGCCGGGGCGGCTGCCGGGGCTCTCCACGGCTATGGGATTGTAATGTGCCACCAGCAACAAAATGACAATCAGAAAGAATTTCTTCGATATGGTCAGGAATTTCACTTTTGGGCGATTAAAATAAAAATTATTTTAAGAGGATTCTATCTTTACATTGATCTTAATAAGAAATTAACTTACAGATTTCGCAAATATTGTTTTTTTATTTTGAAATAATCAATACTGAATGCCAAAAAGCTAACTTTGCGAACATGTTATCAACAAGGCGCATAATATTTACCTTACTGATCCTCGCGGGTCTTGCAGTTTCATTGCAGGAATCACCGGGACAGGAAATATCCTATTACGACACTCTTGATTATTTACCGATGCACATTGAAGGCGCCCTGGAATACAATCTCATGATAGCATCGGCCAAAGGGCTCCAGACTGAAATAACCAGGCTTCTTTCAAAGGGAGCCGACATCGATGCAGAAACATACGAAGGTGCAACTCCACTCATATTTGCAGTTGCCTATAACAATCTCAGTTCTGTCACCACATTACTTGAATGGCATCCCAATGTCGACAAGAAAACTGCAGGAAGCGAGACTCCCCTTCTCATTGCTGTCAAGAATATGAACACCGAAATTGCAGAAGCCCTGATAAGAGCCGGTGCCGATATTGACCGGCAAGACAAGCACGGGGCAAGTTCCATTCATTATGCTGCCATTAACGGGGACTTCCTGATGACCGACCTACTGATCTATTACGGTGCAGACTGCAACCTTAAGTCATTCGATGGAACCACAGCGCTGATGGCATCGGTGTTTAAAGGACACATGGATGTTACTGATCTGCTTTTTCAGCACGGAGCCAATCTTGAAGCAAGGGATAACGAAGGATTCACTCCCTTACTGATAGCAGCCCAGAATGGTGATACCGCCATGATGGCTATTCTTCTCAGGGAAGGGGTGGATATATATGAAAAGAATATCAATGGTTACAATGCCATGGCATTAGCCATTCAGTCAAACCACATACCTGCCGTCAAATTTCTCATTGAAAAGGGTGATGCCTGGAATGATGAGGAAAAGTCGGGAGTCAACCCCTATGTCATAGCTTCGGCCTTCGGAAGAAAAGAGATCAGCAATATTCTTGAAAGCAGCAACATCAGGGGCAGGCAGGGATTCAGAATCGATGTAATCTCACTGACAGCCAATGTCAGAGCCGACAAAAGGGATTTTCTGACCGGCATGGCTATGGGATTCAGGGAGCCTTTGCTGAATGCCGGCTTTATGGCGGGATTTGATACAAAACCCCTCAGGACGAGGGTGTTGAAACAAACAGGAGAAAATGAATATATCCAGTATACCGATAAAAGCTCACTTGTATACGCGGGTTTATTCAAGGACTTTTTACTGATAGAAATAGCTTCCGGAACGAAGTTTTCTGCAACAACTTCTGTATCGGCAGCTTATAATTTCGGACCTGAATTCAGAGGCACCAGTGAAGGACCCGAAAGCAAACTGAGGATAATGCCGGCTGCAGGGATCAGGTTTGAAAAGTCAAACCTGGCTTTTAATGCAAGTGTTGAATACCTGCGTACAGGGTTTTACGGTGTCGGACCTCTCTGGGGCCGGCTGGGCTTAACCTGGAACTACAGGCTTAGCCGTGTCAGAAAAACTGAAAAGACAATAAGATGGTTTTGAAAACAATCAGACCCGGAATAAGGTTTCTGCTTTTCCTTTTTATTGCAGTTGCCTTCTCGTGCGAAGAACAGGGATGGTTTGCCGATTGCAACGAATGTGCATCGACAGAACCGGCAAACTATTATCTGGTAATAAAATTCACGAGAGCCCAGCCTTTGGCTATCCTCAATATTTATGAAGGAGAACTGGAGGACGGTGTGCTTCTCGTTACCGCAAGTCCTGGCTCTGACACTCACAACATCGCCGTAAGGCTAAATAAGAAATACACGGCAACCGCAACATATGAAATTAACGGCAAAACATACACAGCCGTTGATTCAGCCTTCCCAAGAACAAAATTCACAGACACACAGTGCACCGATCCGTGCTGGTATGTTTTCGACAACGAAATGGATCTTAGAATCAAATACACGGCTGACTGATACCGGCAGTGATCAGGCAGTACCTTCACATTTTATGGGTGCTAACGCGGAATTCCAGCCCTGTGCTTTTGCTGATCCTGACCTCTGCCATACTTTAATTACTGCACTACAATTCCTATCTTTGACTGACCAAAACCAGCGATTATGGAGACATCCTTTTTTAACTCGGAGATTTTCGAATATGCCATTATGCCTTTCCTGATTTTCCTGGCAAGAATATGTGACGTATCGATAGGTACCATGAGAATTATCTTCGTTTCAAAGGGAAACAGGAAGGTAGCCCCCGTACTGGGTTTCTTTGAAGTGCTGATCTGGATCATTGCAATCAGCAAAATAATGCAAAACCTTGATAATTACATAAATTATATTGCCTATGCTGCTGGATTCGCGACCGGCAATTATGTAGGAATGATAATAGAGGAACGACTGGCAATGGGAATACAGATGGTCAGGGTGTTTGTTGGCGACAACGGGATAGAACTGGTAAAAAACCTGAACGCCAAGGGATTCGGAGCAACAACCATTGAAGCTCACGGGGCCAAGGAAAAAATTGATATCATTTATTCCATAGTTCACAGGAATGAACTGAAGAATGTGCTCGACATTGTTACCTCGTTCAACCAGAAGGCATTCTTCACGGTCGAGGACATCAAATCGGCAAGTGAGGGAATATTCAATCCGCGAAAGAAAAGCCATCTATTCCCCTTTGCCAACGTGATCCGCGGCTGGAGGCCGGGAAAATAACAAGCAAAAGTTTAAAGGACTGATTTATATACCAAATTTACATACCAATCTGAATAATAGAATACATGGAAGCTATTGAACATCACCCTCTCTACAAGGCTCACACCATCGACTCGGCAATGAATTCCCTGTGGGACTTTTATAAAAAATGGTTTGTTCCTCTTTTCCTTATCTCGTTCACAATGGGACTGGTGATACAGTACCTTGGCACATTCATCAGGATAGACATAGGCGACTACCAGACCTTCAATGTCGATGAGATGATGAACAAGCTGAGCGAATACATGTGGCCGATGATAATCTTTTCTCTTGTAAATGTTTTGTTCAGCGTTATCCTGCATTATTTTGTGATATTCAAGCCTATCGACAGCGAGAGCAATTTTCTCGAATGCACTTTGAAATCGCTCCGCTACTATATTCCCTATATCCTTATATTGATTGTACTGGCATTCTTCGGATCATTCGCATTTTTCCTGGGACTAGTCCTTCTGTTCGTGGGAGTTTTGTTTGCAATGGTCTACATTATGATGCTGTACCTCTTCCTGCTTCCCATAATGATGGTCGAGGGACCGATAATTGCCCATGCAATCGTAAGAACAGCAAAGCTTGCTCACCGGAATTTCTGGAAAAATATCGCGTGGACAGCAGTTTTCATAATACTTCTGCTGGTCATAACAATTGTTTTATCAGGACTGGTACTGCTTCCGTTCACTGGCAGTTTCCTGTCGGCGATTAACAGTCCGGAAGAGGCTTCCGCGGCAATGGAGATAAGTTCCCGGCCGCTTTATATAATTCTCTCGGCAGCCGTAAACGGGATCACCCTGCCCCTACTGCCAATATTTGCAAGTATACTCTATTTCAACGCGAGAGCAAGGGAAACTGTGCAGATGCTATAACATCTACTCTCCCTTTACATGACCATAATTAACATACCTTAACCGAATTTTATCGGAAACTCTGAATTTATTTGTTATTTTTAGTTGCTCGTTTTTCTCGGACAACGGGCACCTGATTTTAGAATAACCATCAAATCTAACTGATAATCAAGGATGAAAAGATTTATTAACGACGACTTCCTGCTGGAAAACAAGACGGCACGCAGGCTTTATCATGAATTCGCCGGGAATCAGCCCATAATTGATTTCCACTGCCACCTGTCACCTTCCATGATCGCGGACGACATTTGTTTCGATAATATCGGTCAGGCCTGGCTCGACGGTGATCACTACAAGTGGAGGGCCATGAGGACTAACGGGATCAACGAGAAATACTGTACAGGTGATGCCACAGCGAAAGAGAAATTTCTGAAATGGGCTGAAACTATGCCTGCGGCAATCGGAAATCCGCTTTACCACTGGGCCCAACTTGAGCTGGCCAGGTATTTCGGAATTTACGACCTGCTTTCCCCATCCAATGCTTCTGACATCTACGAAACAGCATCCTCGATGCTCCGGACAAGGGAATTCAGTATAAGGTCGCTTCTCAGTAAAATGAAGGTGGAAACGGTTTGCACCACCGATGACCCGACCGACACCCTCGAGTTTCATACCCGAATGAAAGACTGTAAGGAGCCGCGGATGCTGCCGGCCTTCCGCCCCGACAATGTTATTAAAACCGATGATCCTGAAAAATTCAGGGAATACATACTCAGGCTTGGCAAAGCGGCTGATAAGGAAATATCCTGTTTTGAAACTCTCGTCGCGGTTCTTGACGACAGGCACGCCTTTTTCCATAGTATGGGCTGCCGTCTTTCCGACCACGGCTCCGATAGATTCTACTTTTCTCCCTGCAGCCCCGAAGAAGCTGACAAGATATTCCGTGCCCTTCTGAATGGCAAACAGATGACAGCAGATGAAACAGAACAATACAGAACTGCCATATTGCTCGAACTATGCAGGATGAACCACAAAAGAGGATGGACTCAGCAATTCCATGTAGGCGCACAGAGAAACAACAACTCACGGATGTTCAGGAAGATGGGCCCCGATACCGGGTGGGATTCCATCGGATTACCCCAGGATGCCATCAGGATGTCGAGATTCCTTGATGCGCTCGATGATACCGACCAGCTGGCAAAAACGATACTCTACAATCTGAATCCTGCCGATAATGAAATGATGATAACCATGGCGGGCAATTTTAACGACGGCTCCAGGGCCGTGAAGGTTCAGTACGGTGCAGCATGGTGGTTCCTCGATCAGAAAAACGGAATGGAAAAGCATTTCAGGGATCTTTCTTCCTTCGGACTGCTGAGGAGATTCGTGGGAATGGTGACTGACTCCAGAAGCTTCCTCTCCTTCCCGCGCCATGAGTACTTCAGAAGGATACTGTGTAATTTCATAGGCTGTGAGATTGAAAAAGGAAATATACCGGATGAGGATGAACTTGTAATACCTCTTATTGAAGGCATTTCATACAAAAACGCGAAAGAATATTTTGAATTCTAACCTAAACCTATAACGACAGGACGGTATTTCCCGGATTATACGGGAATAACATCCTGTCAATAAACCTAACAGACATGAATGAATTAAATCTTAAAGGAAAAACAGCAATTATCACTGGCGGCGCAGGTCTGATATGCTCGGAAATGGCCAGATCGCTCGCTTTTCAGGGTGCAAAAACTGTAATTGTCGATCTTAACGAGGAAGCAGCAGTGAAAGTTGCCGCTGAAATCCAAAAGGAATTCGGAACACCATCACTTGGACTTTCAGCCAGCGTACTTGACAAGGACTCGCTTATGGCATCGAAGAAAATTATAAATGAGAAATTCGGTCAGATAGATATACTGATCAACGGCGCAGGCGGAAACTCCCCGGCAGCAACCACAAAGGTGGAAAGGATGGATGGAAACGAGGATCCCGAAGATACCTTTTTCGGACTCAAACTTGAAGGCTTCGACAAGGTATTTGACCTGAACTTCAAGGGCACTCTTATCCCGACTATGGTTTACTCAACCGACATGGTAAAGAACAAAAGCGGAGTTATTTTAAACATCTCATCCATGAACTCCTACAGGCCTCTTACCAAAATTGCTGCATATTCAGCTGCAAAATCTTCTGTTAATAATTTCACACAATGGCTTGCAGTTCATTTCTCAAAAATCGGGGTCAGGGTAAATGCCATTGCCCCGGGGTTCCTGCTTACCAATCAGAACAGGTTCCTGTTGATGGATGAAAAAACCGGTGAACCTACAGCCAGAACAAGGAAGATCCTTGGCAGTACACCGATGGATCGTTTCGGAACACCCGAGGAACTGACCGGTACAATGCTCTACCTTGTATCTGACCTTTCAAAATTCGTTACGGGAGTCGTTATCCCGGTCGACGGGGGATTCAGTGCTTACAGCGGAGTGTAAGGGCGCAGGGCGCAGGGCACAGGGCTCAGGGCACAGGGCTCAGGGCGCAGGGCAGAAGAACGGCAAAATTTGTTAGATTGAAACCACCTAATTGACATAGAAATGATTTACTATCAATCCGGATCGGAAAACACTGTAATAGGCCCCAACGAACTGGAGTATGGAGTTTATTCCGCTCTTGTGAAGCTCGGGCAGAAAAAGAAAGTACTGGTTCTGCCTCCCGATTTCACGAGGTTCCATTCGCGGGCAGGCGAGATCACCACGCTTATATATAAATACTACAGGGAGAACCTTAGCGATATACTTCCGGCATTGGGAACACATTCCCCTATGACGGACGCGGAAATAGCTGAAATGTTCAAAGGTGTTCCGGCAGAATTATTCAGGATACACGACTGGAGAAATGATGTTGTTACGGTTGGAACCGTTCCCGGCGATTTCATTTCTGAATTAACCGAAGGAAAGCTGTCCTATTCCTGGCCTGCCCAGCTGAACAAGCTGCTGGTTAACGGAAAGCACGATCTCATCCTCTCCATCGGCCAGGTAGTACCCCACGAAGTGATCGGCATGGCCAACTACAACAAAAACCTGTTTGTCGGAACCGGTGGTCCGGAAGGCATAAACAAGAGCCACTTCGTCGGAGCTGTTTACGGTATGGAAAGAATGATGGGCAAAGCCGACACTCCGGTCAGAAGGCTGCTGAACTACGCATCCGAAAACTTTATAAAGGATCTTCCCGTAGTCTACATACAGACCGTCATAGCCCGTGATGACAAGGGAAAACTTGTTATTCGCGGACTATATATCGGTGATGACTACGAAGTGTTTAAACTTGCATCTGAACTATCAATAAAGGTCAATTTCACAGTACTCGACAAGCCTATTGATAAAGCAGTCGTCTACCTTGATCCGTCGGAGTTCAAAAGCACATGGCTTGGAAACAAGAGCATATACCGCACAAGGATGGCAATGGCCGACAATGGAGAACTTGTAATACTGGCGCCCGGGCTCAGGGAGTTCGGCGAAGACAAGGAAATTGACAGACTGATCAGAAAGTACGGATACAGGGGCACTCCCGCGACACTTAAAGCGCTCGATGAGAACCCCGAACTCATGGATAATCTCAGCGCGGCAGCACACCTAATTCACGGCAGCTCGGAGGGAAGGTTTTCAATCACCTACTGTCCAGGGCACCTTAGTAAACAGGAAATTGAATCGGTCAATTTCAGATATGCCGCGCTCGATGACATGCTGAAAAAATATGATCCGGCAGTGCTGGCCGAAGGAGTGAACAGGATGCCCGACGGAGAGGAAATATATTTTATCTCAAATCCGGCAGTGGGACTCTGGGCTTCTAAAGACAAGCTCAGATGATTAACTGGGGAATAATAGGCTGCGGCAAAGTTACCGAACAAAAGAGCGGTCCGGCATTTAACAAGGTGGCAGGATCGAGACTTGTCGCGGTGATGCGCAGAAACATGGACCTGGCTGAGGATTACGCCAGACGGCATAATGTACCAAGGTATTATTCCGACGCCGATGAACTGATCAACGACAAAGAGGTAAATGCAGTTTACATTGCAACTCCCCCCGGCAGCCATGCCGAATATGCCATAAGGGCTCTCGGGGCCGGAAAACCGGTGTATATAGAGAAACCCATGGCTGCAAATTACAGGGAGTGTGTAATGATAAATGAAGCTGCTGAAATAGCAGGACTTCCGGTTTATGTTGCCTATTACAGGAGAACACTTCCGGGATTTCTGCTTATAAAGAATCTCATAGAAGCCGGCGAGATCGGACAACCGCTGTTTGCTAACTTCCAGATATACAATTATCCCTCCGAAGCAGAAAAATCAGGAGATCTGCCGTGGCGTGTGATCCCGGAAATATCGGGTGCAGGTCATTTCTTTGACCTGGGATCGCATCAGCTCGATTTTTTAGACTACATTTTCGGACCCGTGAAAAAAGTATCATCCCTGGCGGTTAACCAGGCCGGAATGTATGATGCTGAGGATTTTGTAGCAGCTTCATTCCTGTTCGGCAACAACATAACCGCAACGGGAATATGGAGTTTCGCATCTTCACGGGAAGCCAACAGGGATTATTTTGAAATTGCAGGTGACAAAGGAATCATAAAAACCTCTACATTTACCTACGCTCCGATCGTAGTTGTCAATTCCTCCGGAACGAAGGAATTTGCAAATGAACGACCTGAAAACATACAGTTTTACCTGATTGAGCAGATAGTAAAGGCTCTTTCACAAGGAGGAGATGTTGTCAGTACGGGTGAAACCGCCGCCAGAACAAGCCGGGTTATGGATGAGGTTGTCAGAGAATATTACGGGAAACGAAATGACCGGACTGATCATAAGCCGGGTAGCATATTGGTCTGAAGCTTATGAATGAATACCACACAAAAATGAATAAAGCAATTTTTAACTGATAAACAAATAATTATGGACACAAAATCGGATATCGGACTGATCGGATTGGCAGTGATGGGTGAGAACCTTGTACTCAACATGGAGAGCAAGGGCTTTCAGGTCACGGTTTATAACCGTACGCTTCAAAGGGTTGATGACTTCCTTGCCGGGCGTGCAAAGGGCTTGAAGATTATCGGAGCCCGCTCAATTGAAGAACTTGTAAAATCCCTTAAACGGCCCAGAAAAATAATGATAATGGTAAAGGCTGGAGCAGCGGTTGACGACATGATCAACACTCTTATTCCTCACCTCGAGAAAGGTGATATTATCATTGACGGCGGCAACACACATTTTCCGGATACGAACAGGCGAACAGCCCTGGTGGAAAGCAAGGGACTTCTCTATATCGGCACAGGAGTTTCCGGCGGAGAGGAAGGAGCGCTTCTCGGGCCATCCATAATGCCCGGAGGTTCAGCTGCCGCATGGCCTGAAGTCAAGCCGATATTCCAGGCTATTGCCGCGAAAGTAGATGACGGAACACCATGCTGCGACTGGGTTGGTGAAAACGGTGCAGGCCATTTCGTTAAAATGGTTCATAACGGTATTGAGTATGGCGACATGCAGCTTATCTGCGAAGCATACCAGATAATGAGGGATCTTCTGCACATGAGCCCCGATGAGATGCACCTCGTGTTCCGGGAATGGAACCTGGGAGAACTCGACAGTTATCTTATTGAAATTACCAGGGATATTCTTGCCTTTAAGGATGAGGACGGTAAGCCCCTGGTCGACAAGATACTCGACACCGCGGGCCAGAAAGGCACAGGAAAATGGACGGCAGTGACTGCTCTTGACGTTGGCATTCCCCTCACCCTGATCGGAGAAGCTGTATTTTCAAGATGCCTTTCCGCCCTCAAGAATGAAAGGGTTGAAGCTTCAAAAATACTCTCAGGACCAGGCACAACTTTCAAGGGCGATAAAAAAGCATTTATAAATGATCTGAGGGAAGCCGTGTATGCTTCAAAAATTGTTTCCTATGCCCAGGGTTATCAGCTTATGAGAGCTGCTGCCGGAGAGTTCGGATGGAAGCTTAACTACGGAGGAATTGCACTGATGTGGAGGGGCGGATGTATTATCAGGTCAGCCTTCCTTGGAAAGATCAAGGAAGCATTTGATAATAACCCGGATATCCCGAACCTGCTGCTGGATCCCTTCTTCAGGACAAAGGTTGAAAAAGCCCAGGAAGGATGGAGAAATGTTGTCTCCGTGGGCCTTGTCAACGGGATACCCATTCCGGCAATGACATCAGCCCTCTGCTATTTTGACGGGTACAGGTGCGAGAAGCTTCCCGCCAACCTTCTTCAGGCCCAGAGGGACTACTTCGGAGCCCATACCTATGAACGCATCGACAAGCCCAGGGGTGAATTCTTCCATACAAACTGGACCGGCCGCGGAGGTACAACAGCATCAACAACCTATAATGTCTAAGCATACCTAATCCATGATATTATGTCAGCAGCTTCTATCAATGAGACAATCGGAAAGTACAGGTGGACCATCTGTGGGCTTGTCTTTTTCGCAACAACAGTTAACTATTTCGACAGGAATGTACTCGGTCTTTTAAAACCCATCCTCGCTGAAGAGGGTGTATTCGGAGCCGATAAGGCTAACCAGGAATTATACTACTCGTGGGTGGTAATGGCTTTCCAGATCGCCTATGCCATAGGTATGACACTCGCGGGAAGATTCATTGACTGGGTCGGAACCAAAAGAGGTTATGCCTTTTCACTTTTTGGATGGAGCATAGCTGCAATGGGCCATGCCGTTGCTCACAATGCATTCACCTTTGGTATCTGGAGGGCTGCCCTCGGCTTCACCGAAGCAGGAAACTTCCCCGCGGCCAACAAAACAATGGCGGAATGGTTCCCAAAAAAGGAAAGGGCACTGGCTACAGGCATTTATAACTCGGGAACAAATGTCGGAGCCATCCTTACACCTCTTTTCGTTCCGTGGATCGCGATGCACTGGGGATGGGAAGTGGCATTCATTTTTGTAGGAGCAATAGGCCTGATATGGCTGTTCTTCTGGTTTCGAACCTATGCTTCACCGGAACAAAAACTGAAAGCCGGTGTTCTGTCGCAGGCTGAATATGACTATATCCACAGCGACCTTGACGAAAAGGAAGAGAAATTGAAAGAACAGGAAGGCCAGACGGAAAAGGTTCCCTGGTCAAAACTGCTTTCGAAGCGTCAAACATGGGCCTTCTTCTTCGGTAAGTTCCTCACCGACCCGGTATGGTGGTTCTACCTGTTCTGGCTGCCGGCATTCCTGAATGGTGAGAATGCAAGAAAGATACTTGAATTCAAAACCCTGAATCCGGGCTATACAGGCATAGACGCCGATGTTCCCGGAGTGATAAGCTGGACAATTGCCGTGGCAGTTGTTTACACTATCGCAACAATAGGATCGATATTCGGCGGATGGCTCCCAAAGAAATTTATAAACGGGGGAATGGTGACCTACAAGGCAAGAAAACTTTCCATGTTCATCTATGCCCTCTTTCCACTCTCCGTACTGGCAGCAAGCTGGCTCGGCCAGTTCAATACATGGTATGCCGTGCTGGTCATAGGACTTGCATGTGCAGCACACCAGGCATGGTCGGCAAATATATTTACAACCGTAACTGACATGTTTCCGAAAAAAGCAGTGGCATCCGTTACCGGTATCGGTGGAATGGCAGGAGCCGTCGGAGGCATTCTGATAGCACAGGCAGCAGGGCTTCTCCTCAAGCACTACACCATCCTCGACAAGACCGAGGTAGGCTACGGAATAATGTTTATATTCTGCGGTTTAGCATATCTTGCAGCCTGGGTTCTCATGCATTTCCTTGTTCCAAAAATGAAACGCGTGGAAAATATCTAAAGATAAATGAAGATATTGGGAAAATACTCCTTGGGCATGGGTGACCGCTTCGGTCACCAGGGTCACGCACAGATCAAAGCTATAACTGAAGCAGCTAAAAACGGCGTTGCCATAACTCCTGTATGGAACAAATCGAACAGGGAACATATGATCATCGGCACCCAACCCCAGGATGTAAGGAAGGAAGCCGATGCCGTAACCAGGGCAGCCGGCTTCAGGGAACCTTATTTTGTAGATGCCGATCATATCAACCTCGATACCGTTGACAGGTTCATCCCATCTTCCGACTTCTTCACCATCGATCTTGCTTCATATATAGGAAAACGGGCAGATGATTCAAAAATCGGCTTATTCCTTGAAAGAGCAGGAAAATATGCTGACTGGCTTGAAATCCCCGGTATCAGAAAAGCAATCAGGTGTTGCGAAGACCAGCTTACCGGCATTGCCGAGAAATACCTCTTTGCTGCCGGAAAAGCCGGAGAAATATTCAGGAAAATAGAAAAGTCAAAGGGCGCCGGCAATTTCATTACCGAAGTGTCGATGGATGAAGTTGCCGCACCCCAGACTCCCGTGGAACTGTTCTTCATCCTCCTTATGCTGGAAGAAGAAAAGGTTCCGGTTCAGACAATAGCTCCGAAATTCTCGGGCAGGTTCAACAAGGGGGTCGACTACGTGGGCGATCCCGCTCAGTTTGAACTTGAGTTTGAGGAAGACCTGATGGTGATCAGCCATGCCGTCAGGGAATTCGGACTGCCTCCGGAACTGAAGATCAGCATCCATTCAGGATCAGACAAGTTTGCCCTGTACCCGCTGATTGGCTCCATACTCAAAAAGCACGACAAGGGGGTTCATCTGAAAACAGCCGGAACAACCTGGCTCGAGGAGATAATAGGACTCGCGGAAGCCGGCGGCGAAGCTCTCGACTTTGCAAAGTCAGTTTATATTCAGGCGCTTGAAAAAATCGATGAGCTTTGCGCACCGTACGCGGATGTAATCGACATAAACAAGTCGCTGCTGCCATCGGCCGGGGAAGTCCGGGCCTGGAACAGCAGGAAATTTGCAGCATCACTAAGGCACGATCAGTCGAACAGTGATTACAATCCGAATACGCGGCAGTTGATCCATGTTGCATACAAGCTGGCGGCAAATGAAATGAACCGTTTCACAAGACTGCTCGACGAACACAAGGAGCTTGTATCTCAGTGCGTATTTGACAACATGTATTCAAGGCATATAAAAAGAATATTCCTGTAAAAAGATCTTAGCTGTTCGCTTCAGTTAGCGTCAGGTTAAAGGGAGTGTATCATTGCCAATCCGCTTATAGTTGAAATAGTAGTTGTATGAGCCGTCGCATAAAAATTGCATCTCTGATAAAATGATTTAAGAATTGTATTATTTTTGTAAATGTTACTTGCATTAAAACAACTTATTAACATATAATACATTATAAATAACAACATGAAACCCACATGATTGAATTCAAACGCGAACACGTAATGAATATAATTTTCAATCATGTGTGGTTCCCTGTCTGCCAACAGGCAGGCATCGTACCATTAAAATCAAAATTATATTATGATGAAAAAATCACAGTCAAGGAGAGATTTTCTGAGGTTGTCAGCAGCTGGCGCTCTCGGAGCTTTCGTATTATCACAATCATCCTGCCGGAATGCCTCCAACAAGGCAGCTAAGCTTTCAGAAACTGCATTACCAGATCCCAGATCATTTGCACTAGGCCTGCAGCTTTACACGATAAGGGATGCTATGACTACCGATGTTCCGGGGTCACTTAAAAAGGTTTCCGACATGGGTTACAAGTATGTTGAACTGGCCGATTACGCTGATGGCAAGTTCTATGGATACACGCCGGCTGATTTCAAAAAGATGGTAAATGATCTTGGAATGGAAATTATCAGCAGCCACACACAGGTCGAAGGAGTAGGGGTAACTCTCGATAGTGCCAGAAAAATGGCTGAAGACCATGCCCTTATCGGAGCCAAATACTGCATCCAGCCCTGGATTGTGGAAGAAATGAGAGACTCGGTCGCCACTTACCAGAGAATGGCAGCCAACTGGAATGAGATCGGAAAGGTAATGAAGGAATTCGGACTTCAGTTCGGATATCATAATCACAACTTCGAGTTTGCAAACGTCGAAGGCAAGATACCTTATTTCGATATTATGCTTGCAGAACTTGACAAGGATCTTGTGGTCATGGAAATGGATATGTTCTGGGTAGCCCAGGCCGGTCATAATCCGGTGGATATCTTCAATAAGTATCCCGGCCGCTTCCCTCTTTTCCACCTGAAGGACGGTTACGAGCAGCTTCCTCCATACTTTGATGTTGTGAAGGATAATATCGCTCCTGTCGGTGAAGGCGTTGTTCCTTTCAAGGATATCATTGCCGCGAAGGATGTTGCAGGAATGAAATATATGATTGTCGAACAGGATGAGTCAAGGGATGGAGATATGTTCGCTGACGTTCAGAAAAGCATCACCAACCTGACTACAAAAATCCTTGTTTGATTTCCGGTAAAACAGGAAACGGTATATATAAAAAGGTATATATAAATAAAAAGGAGTGCCTGAATTGACGCTCCTTTTTTTTTCTTTTATTCCGGCCAGACTATTCTGCTGTCTTGAATCCGACCACTATCTGAGGCCCGGTCTCCAGCAGATCCAGCACAAGCATCTCATTGTTGCCGTTCCTGAGAAAGGATGCCGGGCAATAGAGCCTTTTCTGGGGACCTATGTTCCAGTACCGGCCGAGATTGTTTCCGTTGACCCAGACAATTCCTTTCTGGAAATTCGACATATCAAGAAAAGTGTCACCGGGGGCCGTAAGGAAAAAATTACCCTTGAAGAAAATTCCTTTTTTCCCGGGATTCCTGTTCGACGACCTTAGCTCATAAATAAACTTGTGATCCATGGGAAGATTATAAACCTCCCAGTTCATGAGTGTCATCCCGTTCAGGGTAACCCGGTCTGTAATCCCTTTCCTGTCGATAAGATGCTGGGCGAAGTTGATGCGCCCCATGCCTTCCACCAGGATCTCAAGACGCGGACGTTCAACATTGCTTTCAGGAATATCAATGGTGTTGATACCCTCCCTCCTGTCAAGAGTGCCTATGAATTCTCCGTTAAGGAACACAGTTGCATAATCATGAAGATCTGTCACCGTGAGTTTTCCTTTTTTATGACCGATGAGTTCGGTTGTATATAGTATGAATCCGTAATCCTGCCCGTAAGCCTCGAAAGGTTTGGGCTGGACCGAACTGACAGGCTGAGGCAGATTATCCCATACCGATGAAAACACTGTAAGTCCTATTGAGGGAATCTCATACGAGGGAATGGGTTCAGGGATCGGGGGAAGTTTCTTTCCTTTCGGAAGATATGATCCTATAAGATTCCGGAGCGCCATGTACTTGGCCGTGGGCCTGCCCTGCTCGTCAATCGGCGCATCATAATCGTAACTCGTCACATCCGGTTCATATCCCTTGCCTCCCGAATTTGCTCCGGCGGTGAAGCCGAAGTTCGTTCCTCCGTGAATCACGTAAAAGTTGAATGACTTTTTATTATCCATAAGAAACTTAATCTCTTTCAAAAGACTGGCTGTGTCAGGCCTGGCCCATTCCTCGCCCCAGTGTGTAAGCCAGCCTGGATAAGTCTCACTGCTGAAAACGGGTACTCCGGGATTCATTTTAGCTGCAAGCTCGAAGTGTTCCGGCCTGCTTCCCGAATCAAGTCCCACAGCGCAACCGGGAAGGGAGCCAGCCTCAAGCATATAGGTCGTTGGCCCGTCACCGGTAAAGAAGGGCACGTTTATCCCGTTTGCTGTCCATACCTCCTTGAGGCGTTCAAGATAGTTCCTGTCGTTTCCGAAACTTCCATATTCATTTTCAATCTGAACCATAAGAAGCGGACCTCCCGCGGTAACCTGGAAAGGTTTTATCACCTCGGCAAGCTTTGAAATATAGCGTTCAGCTGCTTCCATGTACCGCGGATCCATGCACCGTAGCTTGATATCAGGTATCCTGAGCAGGTAGGGCGGAATTCCGCCAAGCTCCCATTCAGCGCAAACATAGGGCCCCGGCCTCACTATCAGCCATAAGCCCTCCTCTTCTACAAGCCTGAAGAACTGGCTAAGGTTCCTGTTCCCGGTCTCGAAATCAAAGACACCCTCTTCTTGTTCATGGTAATTCCACATTATGTACACGCTGATAGTGTTGCATCCCATAGCCTTTGCCATCCGGATCCTGTGCTGCCAGTAATCCGCGGGAATCCTCGAAGGATGCATCTCGCCGCTTATGATCTGAAAGGGACTGTCATCAAGCAAGAAATCAGTTGTCCCAAGAGCAAACGAATGCTTCGACCTGGCTTTCTGCGAAAAAGCAGTCACTGTTAATAAAATAACAGAAAGACTTATCAGAATTATTCTCCGTATCATGGTTTCATGTTTTTTTGCTTTTATCATATGTCTAAATAATTTCTTTGCCCGTGATTTTGCTTCAATTACGGCCACTAATATAAGGAATCCTAACAGAAATCATACATAAAAAGACGAGATGCGCCGGTATGGAATTGTTTGCAGTTGTTCATGAGCCGGCTGTCATATTGCCTGGTAACTATGGAGCTTCCTGTAGTATCCCTCGTCGTTTGCCATTAGTTCGGAATGTGTTCCTGCCTCGATAATCCTGCCGTTGTCAATCACAACTATCATATCGGCATGCTGTATGGTGGAAAGACGGTGAGCTATCACAACCGAAGTCCTGTTTTTCATAAGGTTGATGATGGCTTCCTGGACAAGTCGTTCAGATTCCGTATCGAGAGATGAAGTCGCCTCATCCAGAATGAGAATGGGCGGATTGGCCATTATGGCCCTGGCAATGCTTATCCTTTGCCGCTCTCCGCCGCTAAGTTTGCTTCCCCCCTCTCCTACCGCGGTCTCATACGCGTTTTCTGTTTCCATTATGAAATCATGTGCATTTGCAATTCGCGCGGCTTCGGTAACCTTTTCCATATCCGCTTCTGCAACTCCGAATGCAATGTTTTCCATGAAGGTAGTGTTGAAAAGGATAGACTGCTGGCTCACTATCCCCATCAGGCTCCTGAGATCCCTGATTCTGAGGTCGCGAACATCGATTCCATCAATAAGCACCTGGCCTGAATCAACATCCATGAACCGCGGCAGAAGATCGGCTAATGTTGATTTCCCCGCCCCCGACTTACCTACAACAGCTACCGTCTGGCCCTTCCTTATTTTAAGATTGATGTCTTTAAGGATTGGTTCATCATTGTATCCGTACCACACTGACCTGAATTCTATCGAATCCCTGAATTCACTGACAGGAAGCGCTCCCGCCTTTTCAACTATCGTTTCCTCAGCCTCCAGTATCTCATCTACCCTGTCGATCGATGCCATACCCTTCTGGATACTGAACCATGCTGTCGTAATGTTCTTTGCAGGCTGGAGTATCTGTGAAAAGACCACCAGGAAGGCAATCAACTGTTCCTGACCCATATGGCCGGAACCTTTAAGAGCAAGTGTACTTCCAAAGTACATAAGTACCATCAGCACTATAGTCGACAGGAATTCACTGATGGGCGAAGCAAGGTATGCCTTGCGCGTAACCCTCTTGAATACCTTTGAGTAAAGCTCGTTGGTGCGGGCAAACTGCTTCTTCATCTTATCCTCGGCATTGAATCCCTTCACTATCCTTAATCCGGTGAGAGTTTCCTCCACAACCGACAGCAGCTTCCCGAGATATTGCTGTCCGACAAATGATGAGGACCTCAAGGTACGGCTTGCCTTTCCTATAAGCCATCCGCTCAGGGGAAGCAGAACCAGTGCAAAGAGAGTAAGCTGGTAGCTTGCCACGAACAGGTAGATAACAAACAAAAGAATATACAGCGGATCCCTGAATACCATGGTAAGAGACGATACCACTGATATCTCAATTTCCTGAACGTCGTTAGATATCCTTGTCATCACATCTCCCTTTCGTGCATCTGAAAAGAAAGAAAGCTGCAGCCGCAATACCTTATCGTACATTTTTCTTCTGATATCCCTGACCACGGATGCCCTTATATATGCCATACTGTTGTTGGCAAGAAAAATGAACCCGTTCTTCAACAGACTGGCGCCGATAACTATCACGCAGACAAGCATTAGCGCCCTGAATTCTCCAAACCTGTCGATAAAGTCGTAGAGATAGAACCTGGCTGCTCTGCCGAGATAATCCAGGTTGAGTTGAAACCCTCCGGGATCGGGGGCAGTGCCGACACGGTCGAAAAGTATCTGAAGAAAGGGAATTACAAGTGTGTAGGAAATAAGTGCAAACACCGCACTCAGGATATTATAGATAACATTCCTGACTGCCGACCATTTATATGGTTCGATATACTTGAGAAGAAGCCTTGCCTTGTTCATTTCAAAAACCGGTGTAATTAAAGGGTGTTATCCCTTTCAGTTCCGATTTCAGGGATTCGCTGATATCAAGACTATCGATGAACCCTGCAATTGATTCCCTCGTAATCCTCTCGTTGGTCCGGGTAAGTTCGAGCAAGGCCTCATATGGCTTGTGAAATCCTTCCCGTCTTAAGATAGTCTGGATTGCCTCTGCCGCGACAGCCCAGTTGTTGTCAAGGTCGCTTCCGATCTTTTCCCTGTTCACAATCACCCTGTTCAATCCTTTAAGCAATGAATTCATGGCTATCAGCGAATGTCCTATGGGAACTCCGATGTTCCTCAATACCGTTGAGTCGGTAAGATCGCGCTGGAGCCTTGAGACCGGAAGTTTGTCGGACATAAACCCGAATATCGCGTTAGCGTAAGCCAGGTTCCCCTCGCTGTTTTCAAAGTCGATCGGGTTTACCTTATGGGGCATTGCCGATGATCCTATCTCACCCTTGCGAACTTTCTGATTGAAATACCCGAGCGAGATATAGTGCCACATATCGCGGGCCAGATCAATGAGTATCACGTTTATCCTGCGCATGTTGTCAAAAAGCGCGGCCAGATTGTCGTAGTGTTCTATCTGTGTTGTAGGAAAGGATCTATGCAAACCTAGCGATTCATTTACAAAGCTGCCTGCAAACTCCATCCAGTCGATATCGGGAAATGCCGCCTTATGAGCATTCATATTGCCGCTTGCCCCGCCGAACTTTGCCGACCAGGGTATCTGACCGAAATATTTCGACTGCTCATCCATCCTCGCTATGAACACCCTGATTTCCTTTCCCAGGCGCGTGGGCGAGGCAGGCTGTCCGTGAGTCCTGGCAAGCATGGCTATGTCATTCCATTCCTCTGAAAGACCTGCCAGCATCTCCCTCAATTCATAAAGAAGGGGAAAGTACAGCTCCGTCATGGCATCCTTAAGCGAAAGAGGAATGGCAGTGTTGTTGATATCCTGCGACGTGAGGCCAAAATGAATGTATTCCGACCATCTGCCCCACCCCGATTTTATGAATTTCTCTTTCAGGTAATACTCCACGGCCTTGACATCGTGGTTGGTGGTCCTTTCCAGCTCCTTTACCCTTTCGGCCTCCACGATATCAAAGTCCTCGTAAAAAGCCCTCAGCTCCGGATAGTTCTCCTTACCGAAATCGAAAAGCCGGGGCAACGGTATCTCGCATAGGGCAATGAAATATTCAATTTCAACCATCAGACGGTACCTGATCAGAGCATACTCGGAGAAGAAACTGTCAAGCTCCCCGGTTTTATGCCGGTATCGTCCATCGATGGGAGAAATAGCCGTAAGATTATTTAATTCCATTATTTAGCTTTTTGGCTGTTTCTTTTTTCCAATATGATTACAAAGTTATTATTTTAGAAGCTCCAAAATACAACTAATGGATAAAATCAGGATATCAGCCGTCAGGTATGCCAACACCTATCCCTTCATTTACGGGCTGACTGAGAGAGGATTTGATAGAAAAGCCGTTATAGAAACCGACCATCCTTCGGTGTGTGCGGAAAAGCTGATCAGCGGAAAAGCCGACCTCGGACTTGTTCCAGTCGCGGCTATTCCGCTGATTAAGGAAGCTCATATCACCGGAGACTACTGCATAGGAGCAGACGGCAAGGTAAGAACCGTGCAGATGATGAGCAACTCCATACCCGAAGATGTGAAGAGAATCTACCTTGATTACAGATCCAGAACATCTGTAAACCTTATCAGGGTTATAGCCAGAAATTTCTGGAAAAGAGAGCCTGAATGGATAAACACTTCCAATGGATTTGACTTCCGGTCGGTCGCGAAAAATGAAGCCGTGGTATTGATCGGTGATCAGTGCTTTGAACTGGAAAACAGTTATGATCACAGCGTTGACCTGGCAGAAGAATGGAAGAATTTCACGGGGCTCCCCTTCGTGTTTGCCTGCTGGGTGGCAAACAAAAAACTTCCGGAGGATTTCATCTCCGATTTCAGCAAAGCCCTTTCACTGGGAGTGAACAATCTGGGAAAGGTTGCTGAACGCTTTGAAAACAGTGGAACTATAACAGGACAGGTACTTAAGGATTATCTTGAAAATAATATTGATTACATATTTGACGACCGAAAAAAAAAGGCAGTCGCGCTTTTTCTGCAATATCTAGGCACACTATGACACTTTCCCGGATCAGGAAGAAATTCATTTATGAATCATTCAGGGAATATACCGATTTTTAATTAACTTTGGTAAGCTTATTGTACTGATCTAATATATAAACTTAATTCCGCTATCATGGCAAAAACAATCACATTCAATGAACTCCGGAAAATCAAAGACAGATTACCCTCCGGTAGTATGAAGAAGATTGCAGAGAAGCTGGATCTGCATGAAGAGACTGTCAGAAACTACTTCGGAGGAACAAATTTTGAGCTCGGACAGTGTGTCGGCGTACACTTTGAGCAGGGACCGGGAGGCGGAATAGTGACATTTGACGATACCACAATCCTCGATCTGGCTGAAAGCATGCTAAAATAGAAGCAGGATCATCAGCTTCCATGTGTGTTTTTGCTTCTTGTTAATTTAAAAATAAATGGATATCCTGAATACCCTTGGGCTTGCTGAATCCATGTATCAGCAGGCTCTTGAAGTTTTTTTCACAGGCATCTGGGGCGAACGAAAGCTTTATTCACACGACCTCAGTCACCACAGAAGAGTTTGGGGATTTGCAAGGGAACTGCTAATTTGCACTGAAGACAAGGACAATCCGCACTCCCCGGGGTTCTGCTGCAAAACACTGATCGCCTGCTATCTTCACGATCTGGGTATGACGGTCACAACCGGCGTTGAGCACGGAAGGGAAAGCCGGAATTTAGCCGCCGCTTTTCTTTCAGATCGCGGCCTGAACCAGACGGACTGGACCGATATGCTGGACGCCATTGAAAAACATGACAACAAGGAATACACCAGGGGAACCGCAGCCGGAAACCATGTCCTTGTCATACTCTCAGCTGCCGACGACCTGGATGCATTCGGACATACAGGTATTTACCGTTATCTCGAGATTTACTCCGAACGGGGCATTTCTCCCGAAAGAATGGGGCCGGAGATCAGAATTAATGCTTCCGGTAGGTTCAGGAACCTGGAATCAGAATTCGCAAAATATCCGGGGCTTATCGAAAAACACAGACCCAGATATCTTGTTCTTGTGAATTTCTTCAGGGAATTTGAAAAGGAAGCGGGATTCAGCCAGTGATATCCTCGTCACTGAAAAGCTCAAGCTGCCTGTCACCGGGATCATCAGTTTCAATATTCGAAACACTGACTCCCAACAGCCTTATCCTGACATTTTCAAGATCGAGCGATTTTCGTAAGCGGGTAATCTCCTCATGCAAGCTGTTGAATGACCTTATGTAATCCGGCAGTGTCCTGCTTCTGGTTATCTGCCTGAAATCGGCAAACTTCACCTTCAGCGTGACTGTTCTGCCGCTTACTCCGGCACTTTCAATCCTTTCCATCAGCTCCTTCTCAAGCTTGTACAGTTCGGCGATGATCTCAAAACGGGTGGTAAGATCCTTTTCATAGGTCAACTCGGTGCCTATGGACTTCCGCTCCGTATTTGGCTCCACGGGCCGATTGTCAATCCCCCTGGCCATATCATGGTAGATCCTGCCTGCCTTACCGAAATTCCTGATCAGCGAAAGCATGTCCCACTTTATAAGATCTGCCCCCTTATGTATTCCAAGCTTGTGCATCTTAGCCGCGGTAACCTTCCCGATCCCAAAAATCTTTTCAATGGGCAGATTTTCTATAAACCCCGCGGCATTCTCAGGGGGGATCAGGTATAATCCGTCTGGTTTGTCCATGTCGGATGCAATCTTAGCCAGGAATTTATTGACAGATATCCCGGCTGATGCAGTCAGTCCGGTCCTTTCCTTTATTTCCTTCTTGATCTGCCTGGCGATTACAGTAGCCGATCTGATTCCTTTTTTATCGCGTGTGACATCCAGAAAAGCTTCATCTATCGAAAGAGGTTCGACAAGGTCAGTGTATTCCCTGAATATCTCAAATACTTTTCCCGATATTTCCTGGTACCTGTCAAAGCGGTGCCTTACAAAGATCAGCCCCGGACAAAGTCTGAGAGCCGTTACTGAGGGCATGGCTGAATGAACGCCGTACTTGCGGGCTTCATAGCTTGCTGCTGCAACAACATGACGGACTCCGCTGCCGCCAACCGCGACCGGTTTCCCTCTTAGCCCGGGATTGTCCAGCTGTTCGATGGATGCGAAGAATGCATCCATGTCAATATGGATTATCTTTCTCATCGTGTCAAAGGAGAAGCAGGAGAAACTGCACTGCTCTAAACGGTTGCACTTCGCTGTAGTCTCTTCCGGATAAAGTTCCTTATGAAGAAACCCGAGAGAATAAGCAGTTCATCTTCCGTGTATGACTCTATCAAACCTGAAAAAGCAGATGAATGATATTTGATTAAAACTCTCATGTCGTCACTGAGTGACCAGCGTGAACAAATGAAATTTTCAAACTTCCATTTATACTCTTTCTCCATGTAACTGATAACAGCGTCGCTTCTTCTCCAGCTTATCTGAATTCTCCCGGTTTCAACATGCTTCTGTTGATCAGTAATTAAGATTTCACGTTTTAAAAAGCCCTTCGCCTCAAACTGGTATCTTTTAGTGTTCAGTTCACCTCTCACTCTCCGCGACAAGTGTTCCTTGAACAACTCACCCCTGAGAATCTCATTCCAGTAAATATCAAACTTCTTACTGAAGAACTTAGTCTTCCAGTGGTAACGGATTTCCATTTACATGCTTCCGAAATTAATGATAGGTTCAATGCAAAAATACAAAACATCTTCTTATCCGGGTAATTTATCCCTGCCCTTCAGTCAGGCCGCTTTCTGAACCGCTGTATTGTACCTTTCTCACCCGGAAAGAAAAAAGCCGGCATTATGACAATGTCGGCTTCCAAATCAGAAATAATTTCTAAAAGTTGTCCCTTTCAACATAATGGGTATGCAGAAGCTCATGGGCCTTATGGCTGTTAGGCCTGCCAAGAAACTCCTTGTAGATGGCAATGACATCGGGGTTATCATGCGACTTGCGCAGAATCATATGTTCATCTTCCTCATATATTGCATTCGTACGGTTACGGCGAATCTCCAGGCTTGTCGGGACAGGCTGGCCTCCGCCGCCGATACAGCCGCCCGGACAGGCCATTATTTCGACAAAATGATAGGGGGATAAACCTTCCCTGACATCTGCCATCACCCTGTTGGCATTAACCAGCCCATGAGCAATGGCAACCTTCAGTTCAGCCCCTTCCAGAAATTTCCATTCTTCGGTGCAGCCTTCAATCTTCACCGAAGCCTCCTTAACACCTTCCATACCCCTGACAGGAGTAATATTCAGATTATCGAACGGAATTTCCCTTCCTGTCACTATCTCGTAAGCTGTTCTCAGAGCAGCCTCCATAACTCCGCCTGTAGCCCCGAAGATCACCGCGGCTCCGGTTGAATCGCCCATTATGGAATCATATCTGGCAGGTTCAAGATTCCGGAAATCAATACCGGCCTGTTTAATCATAACAGCAAGTTCACGGGTTGTAAGGACAAAATCTATGTCCTTGTACCCGCTTGATCTCATCTCAGGCCTGTCGGCTTCAAATTTCTTTGCCGTGCAGGGCATGACGGACACTGATACCACCTTTGAGGGATCGATATTCTTCTTATTGGCAAAGAAGGTTTTTGCCAGGGCGCCGAACATCTGCTGAGGCGACTTGCAGGTTGAAAGGTTCGGAAGGAATTCGGGATACTTGTGCTCGATGAACTTGATCCAACCCGGCGAACAGGAAGTAAACATAGGAAATCTGACTGTCGGATCCTTGTCGACAAGGGCCTTCTTCAGCCTTGTGAGAAGTTCGGTTCCTTCCTCCATTATGGTCAGGTCGGCACTGAAATCGGTGTCAAGAACACTGTCGAATCCAAGCTGCCTCAAGGCATTGACCATTTTACCCGTTACCCTCTCACCGGGATCATAGCCCAGGTCTTCTCCAAGAGCAACCCTTACCGCGGGTGCAGTCTGCACAACTACATACTTGTCCGGATCATAAATGGCATCCCATACCTGATCAATATATGTCTTTTCAATAAGGGCTCCGGTAGGACAACGGTTCACGCACTGCCCGCAGTTTGTGCAGATGACATGACTCATAGGCCTGTCGTGGAATGATGATATCTTCTGGTGAGCTCCCTTGTTCGCGACAGCAATGGCAGAGATGTACTGCAGTTCCGAGCAGGTCCGCACGCAGCGCTGGCACTTGATGCATTTACTGTCGTCCTTCACGAATGAAGGAGATGACCTGTCGATAGTGTAAGGATGATCTTCAACCAGGTCAAGAAAAATTGTATCGCCGAAGGCAAACTCATTGGCAAGGGCCTGAAGTTCGCATTTGGTGTTCTTGTAGCATTTGGTGCAGTCGGCGCGATGTTCGGAAAGCAGGAGTTCAACAATATGCCTGCGGGCATTCCTTACCTTCAGGGTGTTGGTATTGATCTCCATCCCCTCGGCAACAGGTGTTGTACAGGAGGCAACGAGCGCTTTGGCGCCTTTCTGTTCCACCACGCACACCCGGCAATTGCCGGCAACACAGAGGTCGGGATGGTGGCACAAAGTCGGTATATTGATCTTAAGTTTCCTGGCAGCATCAAGAACAGTTGTTCCGGCCGGAACTGAAACCTTTTGGTCGTTTATCGTAAGATTTATCATGATTTCCTGATTTTCCCGTGAATTAATAAATGATCTCCTCCCTGAAATTTTCTACAATGGTTCGGAAGGCATTTCCTACCGACTGGCCCAGACCGCATTTTGAAGCGCTTTTCATCGTATCGGCCAGCTTGATCAGTTCATTCAGATAGCTTGATTTCACTTCTCCTCTTTTTACCTTCTCAACCCCCTTCAGCAGCTGCTGGCAGCCTACCCTGCAGGGAGTGCATTGTCCGCATGACTCCTCGTTGAAGAAATCAAGATAGTTGTGAAGAACATTGTACATCGATCGTAAACTGTTGAAAAGCTTCATTGATCCTCCTGTAGGGACTCCTTCAAAACCAATGATGGTACTAGCAAACTTCTTCCTCGGGACACAAAAACCGGAGGCCCCTCCTACCTGAACTGCCTTGGTGTCGCCATCGCCGAATTCATCCACGAATTCCTGGACTGTCATTCCAAGCTCAAGTTCAAAAATACCCGGAGTAGGGGTGTCGCCCGATATCGAAAAAACTTTCGATCCGCGCGAGTCTTTGGTCCCGAGCCTGACATACGATTCGGCGCCGTCCCGGATGATCATCATCACTGTAACAAGCGTCTCCACATTATTGATCGATGTCGGCTCGCGGAACACTCCCGCGGTGGTCGGATAAGGAGGCTTATTCCTGGGTTCGCCGCGGAAACCTTCAATCGATTCGAACAGGGCGCTCTCTTCACCGCATATGTAGGCCCCGCTTCCCATACGGTAATGGATACGGAAATCATAGCCTATTTCATCTATCATCCGGTGAAAGTCATCAAGCTCCTTTAACAGCTTGGGCAAAAGAAACTTGTATTCGCCCCTCAGATATACATAGCCTTCCTTCGCTCCTATTGCATGGCCTGCAATAGCCATTCCGCCGTAAACCTTGTAGGCAACACGGTCGAGAATCTCCCTGTCCTTGAAAGTACCGGGTTCTCCTTCGTCGGCATTGCAAACTATATACTTCACGGGATGCTTTTCGGCAGCAGTGAATTTCCATTTGAGACCGGTGAGAAACCCGGCACCGCCGCGTCCCTTAAGACCCGAGTCCAATACCTCCTGAATTATCTCATCCTTCTGCATTCTGAAGGCTTTTGTGAGGACTTCCTTCGGATCGATACTCTCGAAAATAAGTCCAACCTTGTTTAATCCCTTGTTTTCCATAACCCGGCAGATTATTTGGTTTTCATATAACTTTTTATTATTTCAGCAACCTTTTCGGGTGTAAGTTCCGTGTAGGGCATCTCATTGATAAGCATTGCAGGCGCCTTGTGACACCAGCCAATGCAGTTGGTTTCAAGAAGGCTGAACAGCCTGTCGGGAGTCGTCTCGCCTGGCCTTATCTTCAGCATATCTTCAATGGTCTGCATAACCTCACCCTTGCCTTTCATCGCACAAGTGATTGTCTTACAAATTCTTATTACATATTTTCCCCGTACTTCCGTATCGAGAAAAGTGTAAAACGAAGCTGTACCATAAACCTCCGCCGCCGATATGTCGAGAGTCCTGGCGACCTCGACCATTGCCTCGTCAGTCAGATAGTTATGTTTCTCCACAATTCCCTGCAGAATGGGCATTAGACTGCTTCTGCTGCAACCATACTTTAGGGACAAATCCTTTACAAGAACTTTAACCTCGTACATATTTGCCTGATTTTTAAATAATTACTATTAGCCCGCCTACCGCTGAAAATCCTTTCCTTTGTTCTGTTAATTTAATAACAATAATCCATTAATAAGCAATGAACAGATCACTATTTTTCATCCGTGTATAATTTTATTTTAAAGGTCCCCGCTCAAGCGGGGGAATAAACCATTGACCGACACGTCTTAGAGTTATAATGGATTTCGTAATCACATAATATACCGTATAATAAGTCAAATTCATAATTCAAATTCGTTTTACCTGAGGCATTTTCAAAAAATTAACATACTATTATTATGTTTTTCAGCCTGTTTTTTTAAATTTGCCCAGACCGCTGAAATCAACCGGCTGGTGGCACACGGCGCACTAAGCGGCTTCCCCCGCTTGAGTGGGCTGGCTTTAAAATCAAAATTTTATTTATGAAACAAACCATTTTTATCTTAGTATTCATAGGGCTGTTAAGTCCCTCTGTAATTGCCCAGCGCGGCAAAACCAACAAGCCGGAGGCAAAGAAGGAAAGCGAAGGCTATGTTTTCACACCGGTCGTAGACCTTAAAACAACATCCGTGAAGAATCAGGCCAGCACAGGCACCTGCTGGTGTTTCGCAACATTATCATTTTTTGAATCGGAACTTCTCAGGATGGGAAAGGGAGAATATGACCTTTCCGAGATGTTCATTGTCAGAAATAATTATATCGACAGGCTGAAAGATAATTACCTCAGGCAGGGAAAAGGGAATCTGGGTCCGGGGAGCCTTTCCCATGACGTTCTCAGGCAGTTCTCGGAAGATGGAATAGTTCCCGAGGAAGTGTACAGCGGACTGAATTACGGCTCTCCAACTCATAACCACAGTGAACTGCAGGCATTTATAAATGCAGTTGCCACGGTCCCCGTTCAGAGGAAAAAGGAAAGTGATCAGTACAGGCAGATAGTAAATTCCATACTTGATACTTACCTTGGAAAGGTTCCCGAAACATTCACATACAAGGGAAGAAGCTATACACCCAAATCCTTCGCGGAAAGTCTGGGGATAAATCCTGCCGATTATGTCGAGATAACCTCCTTTACCCACTTCCCGTTCTATACGCGGGGACTGCTCGAGGTACCCGACAACTGGACCATGGGACGGTTCTACAATGTTCCGATTGATGAACTGATTGAAATAATGGATTATTCCCTTAATAATGGCTTCACTGTAAACTGGGACGGAGATGTGAGTGAAAGGAGCTTCTCCCACGCGAACGGTGTTGCAACCATTCCTGAAATACAGCGACCCGCCGACATGTCGGTCACCGACAGGGCAAGGCTCGAAAGACTGGCACAGGGAACCCCCCAGAGCCTGACTCCGGAAGTTCCTAAGCCCGGACCCGAAGCCGGTATAAGTCAGGAGATAAGGCAGGAAGGTTATGAAAGCTTCCTTACCACCGACGATCATCTGATGCATATTACCGGGATGGTCAGGGACCAGAACGGCGTCAAGTATTACAAGACCAAAAACTCATGGGGAACCGACAGAAATGCCTTTGGTGGATACCTTAACATGTCGGAAAGCTATGTAAGGGCAAAAACAATGTTCATAATGGTTCACAAGGATGCAATACCTCCTGCCATAAGAACAAAGCTCGGACTGTAGAAGACTTCACCGTGTTGTGAGCAGGGCATTTCCCCCGCCGGTTTTGATCCGTCATCAATTAATTATATTTATATTTCTCTCACGATTAACAAAACAAATTTTTCTGTTATGAACAAGGAAGTGCATTTAAGAGCAGCAGACAACATAAGGATCCTGTCAATGGCAATGGTTGAAAAAGCCCGTTCGGGGCATCCCGGAGGAGCCATGGGGGGAGCTGATTTCATTCATATCCTGTTTTCCGAATTTCTCAGCTTTAACCCTGCCGATCCGCGGTGGATAAACCGCGACAGGTTCTTTCTCGATCCCGGACACATGTCACCCATGCTCTATTCGGTACTGACCCTGACAGGGCATTTCAGTACTGAAGAGCTTCGCAGCTTCAGGCAGTGGGGAAGCCCGACACCCGGACATCCCGAACTGGATGTCACGCGAGGCATCGAAAACACATCCGGCCCGCTCGGACAGGGACATGCAATGGCTATCGGAGCTGCCATAGCCGAAAGATTCCTTGTTGCCCGTTTCGGAGAATTATTCGCCCACAAGACTTATGCATTTATTTCCGACGGCGGGATACAGGAAGAGATATCTCAGGGCGCGGGACGACTTGCCGGCTACCTTGGTCTTAACAACCTGGTGATGTTCTATGACTCGAATGACATTCAGCTTTCAACCGAAACCAAAGACGTTACGGCCGAGGATACGGCAATGAAATACAAATCATGGGGCTGGAAGGTCATCACGATCAACGGGAACGACCACGACCAGATAAGGAAAGCCCTGAATGAAGCTGTCAGCGAGAAGGAAAAGCCGGTAATCATTATCGGGAGAACCATTATGGGGAAAGGACTTGTTGACAACGAAGGGAATAGCTTCGAGAGAAAAATATCAACTCATGGAATGCCCGTGAGCCAGGCCGGCGGCTCCTTCGAAAAGTCGCTTGCCGGGCTGGGAGGCAATCCAGACAATCCCTTCATGATCTTTGATGAGGTTAAAGAACTATACCGGCAGGTACTTTCCGAAAAAAGAAAAGCAGCTGAGGAATGGATGAAGAAAAAGGAAAAATGGGCATCAGAAAATCCCGAGCTGGAGAAAAAACTGAATCAATTCTATTCCGGCAAGATCCCGGAAATAGATTTCAGCGCCATAGTACAGAAGGAGAACTCCGCTACCAGGGCTGCTTCAGCAGTTGTTCTCGGGGTTCTTGCTTCATCTGTCGAGAACATGGTAGTTGCATCAGCCGATCTTTCCAACTCCGACAAAACTGACGGCTTCCTCAAAAAGACAAAGGCATTCGCCAGGGGCGATTTCTCAGGAGCATTCCTGCAGGCAGGCGTGGCCGAACTCACCATGGCCGCAGTTATGAACGGAATGGCCCTCCACGGGGGTGTTATTCCAGCCTGCGGTACTTTCTTCGTTTTCTCCGATTACATGAAACCCGCTGTAAGGCTTGCATGCCTGATGGAACTTCCGGTTAAATACATATGGACCCATGATGCCTTCCGCGTGGGAGAAGACGGACCGACACACCAGCCGGTTGAACAGGAGGCTCAGATAAGGCTGATGGAACAGATTAAGAACCACAGCGGCTCAAACAGCATGCTCGTACTGAGACCTGCCGACACTGCCGAAACTACGGTTTCATGGAAGCTAGCCCTTGAAAACAAAAGCACACCTACAGCCCTCCTGCTGTCGAGACAGAATATTAATGACCTGCCTGCTGAAGGCGGATCGAGATACAGTGAAGCGCTTAAGACCGGGAAAGGCGCCTATATTGTTGCCGATTGCCAGGGAACGCCCGATGTTATTCTCCTTGCCGGCGGATCGGAAGTCGCCACACTGGTCGAAGGCGCCGAACTCCTTAAAAAAGACGGACTTAAAATAAGAATCGTGTCTGCACCTTCCGAAGGCCTCTTCAGAAATCAATCCATGGAATACCGCAATTCGGTTATCCCCTCCGACGTACCGGTATTCGGACTTACCGCCGGATTGCCTGTGACGCTTCAGGGACTGGCCGGACCAAACGGCAGGGTCTGGGGAGTTACATCCTTCGGTTACTCGGCGCCATATAAGACGCTCGATGAGAAATTAGGATTCACCGCCGCGAATGTTTACAAACAGGTAAAGGATTTTCTTGCCTCGTTCAAATAACAATCCCCATCCGGGTATCCGTCCTGACAAAAAACTCTGAAACGACTGTCTGTGGTTTGAAAGCCAGTCGAACCTGAGGGCTAAATAGAAAGATTGCTTACCTTTGCTCCTTAATTTTTTCAAGGATGAAATATGATATTCAGCCCGGGGTAAAGGGTTTGATCTTTGATCTCGACGGCACGCTTGCCGATACTATGCCTTACCATTTTAAGGGATGGCAGGTTGCCTGCAAAAAATACGGCGCCACCATTGAAACTGCATTCCTCAGGCTTCACACCGGCAGTCCGGGTTGGCTGATTGCCTCGGAGATAATAAAGAACAGCGGGCTTGAGGGGAAAGTCACGGTTGACCAGATACTCAACGAAAAAATCGAACAGTTCTTCAGACTCCAGCATAATGTAAAGGAAATCAAACCAGTTACCGATATTGTCAGGAAATATCATGGAAAGCTGCCCATGGCTGTCGGAACCGGAGGCCACCGGGAGGCTGTTAAACGCACTCTCCAGATTACCGGCTTAAGTCAATACTTCGACATAATAGTGACAGCCAATGATGTGGATAACTTCAAGCCTCACCCGGAAACTTTTCTCAAATGCGCTGAAATGATGAAAATCGAACCATCGGCCATAGAAGTCTTCGAAGACGGCGACCTCGGACTGGAGGCAGCGCGAACAGCCGGAATGACAGGCACTGATGTACGTTCATGGTATGATTCAAACTGGTGATGACTGAGATAATACTGACCGAAGACGGCTCTCACACACTGTATGTCCCTGAACTTAAAGAACTTTACCACTCCATCCACGGCGCTGTTCAGGAATCCCGCTTCATTTTCATCGACAATGGCTTCAGGTTTTCCCCGGCATCGCCCCTCAGAATATTTGAAGCCGGATTCGGAACCGGGCTGAACGCTCTGCTTACCGCTATTGAATCGTCGGCGGCACATCGGAAAGTGTTTTACACTTCTGTCGAAAAACACCCTCTCCCCTCTCATATTACTTCAAAACTGAACTATTCAGCCTTGTTCCCCGATATGGCTCCTGTTTTCAGTCTGATCCATTCCTGCCCCTGGAACACGGCATACGACATTTCAGATAGCTTTACACTTTTAAAACAGGAAGATGATCTTATTGCAATGAAGCCGGACGGGCTTTACGACCTGATTTATTTCGATGCCTTCGGTCCTGACAAACAGCCTGAAATGTGGACTGACGAGATTTTTGAAAAGATTTCAGCAATAACAACATCCGGAGGAGTGCTTGTTACTTACTCCGCCAAGGGAAGCGTGCAGAGATCACTGAAAAGAGCAGGCTTTGAAGTTTATCTTCTTCCCGGCCCTCCCGGCAAAAGGCAGATCACACGCGCGGTAAAAATTTAAAAAATTATTAAAAGCCTTCTATTTTCCTGATGCCAAAGTATTATCTTTGACAAAATTTCTAAAAATTAAATCAATATCAAATGAAAATCAAGGGATTAATTGTTCCGGCCGTCCTGTTTGCCCTCATGTTTGGCTCATGTGCAAAACAGTCTATCAATAATGCCAAACTAAAAAACAATGTGGATTCGCTTTCATATGCCTTCGGGATAATGAATTATTATGGATTGCAGGCTGATTCGCTTCAGTTGAATCCGGTAGTTGTCGCCAAGGCAATGATGGATGCGGAAAAAGAAAAGGCTAAAATGACCGAAGATATTGCAAGAGGCGTCATCATATCGTTTGTTACCGAACGTCAGGCCGAGATGGCTGAAAGACAGGCTGAACAGGACAAGTTATTATACAAGGACTACATAGCTGAGAATGAAGCATTCCTGGAAAAAAACAAAGAGAAGCAGGGAGTTACGGTTACACCAAGCGGACTTCAGTACGAGGTGATAAAAATGGGAAGCGGTAACAAACCTGACATCAACAGTACAGTTAAGGTACACTATGTAGGAACCCTTATTGACGGTACTGTATTCGACTCCTCCGTAGAAAGAGGCGAACCTGCACAGTTCCCCCTGTCAGGTGTCATTTCAGGATGGACCGAGGCTCTTCAGCTTATGCCGGTAGGATCAAAATTCAGGATCTATCTTCCGCAGGAACTGGGATATGGAGGAAACCAGGCCGGTGAAAAAATCAAGCCTTTCTCTACTCTTATATTTGATGTTGAACTTCTTGAAATAGTAGAATAATTTTGAAAACAGCCGAAATCCATACCCCAAAGGGGATAATGAAGATCAGCTTCTTTGAGGAAGATGCACCGCTGACCGTTGAGAATTTTGTAAAGCTTGCCGGAGAAGGTTTTTACGACGGGCTTGCATTCCACAGGGTTATTCCCGGTTTCGTCATCCAGGGCGGCTGTCCCTTTTCAAGGGATATGAGCGACCCCAGAGTCGGAACGGGAGGCCCAGGTTACCAGATCCGCTGCGAGCTTACAGGCGGAAACCAGTACCACGACAAGGGTGTCCTTTCGATGGCTCACGCCGGAAGAAACACCGGCGGATCCCAATTCTTCATCTGTCATAACAGATCCAATACAAAACACCTTGACAGACAGCATACCTGCTTCGGAAAGGTGATTGAAGGCCTTGAGGTGATTGACAAGATCAGCCAGGGCGACCGGATAGAAAAAATAACGATAAAGGAGGAGTAATATGTCATTCGAGATCACAGGCCGGGTAATCGAAATAATGCCTGTTAACCAGGTAAGCGACAAATTCAGAAAACGTGAATTTGTAATTGAGAAAAAGGAAACAGGCGGCTCGGCAGTTTTTATTGACTATATCAAGTTTCAGCTTGTTCAGGATAAATGCGATCTTATAAACGAATCCTTTCTCAACGAGGAAATCAAGATATCCTTCAACATCAAGGGAAACAGGTGGGAGCGCGACGGTCGTGTGAATTATTTCACAAACCTCGATGCCTGGAGAATCGAGAAAGTGGCCGAAGCTGCCAGTAACGAGATGCCCCGACCAGTTCATGAGCTGGAAGATGCTCCGCCTGAAATTGATGATCTAGGTGACCTTCCATTCTGAAAAACATTTAAGACTGAAGCATACCCTTCAGTCTTTTTTTGATATTTATCTTTATCTTAGGACGGAAGGGCAGCTCTCCTCTCCCCGGGCATAACAAACAGACCTATCGATTAATAACTTAATGAATTAGCTGATATGAGATTTTTTATCACCCTTTGTTTTCTGCTCCTGTCCGCGATGGCCGGAGCCCAGTCAGGCACGGAGACAGGTGTCATTACCGGCTCTGAGAGGGTTCAGCTTCCATACAACAGGTTCGTACAATCGGCCGGGAAGCAGATATTTTTCGGGGATGAAGGTATGGAAAGCCATGCCATGGATCTGGCCCTTTCACATGATAAACGCTGGTTAGCGGTGATGGAAAGAACCGGTGTTGTTTTTATCGACACCCGTACCGACAAAGTAAGCTTTGTCCTCAAAAATAATTTCCATCCCCTGCTGAGAGGGGCAAACAACACCTATTCCGGAATACAGTGGTTTGAAAACAACGGCAAAACCGAAGTTTACTGGAGCGTCGTCAACAGCGACGACAGGTCGTTTGTGGCATCGGCCACATGGGACGGCACAAAGGCTGAATTCGGCAACCTGCTTGAATACCGCGGCGACGGGATTGCAGACATGGCACTTCCGAATGAGATCCTTATAAACAGGGAATCGGACCGGAATGTCATCTATGTGGTACTTAACGGCAACAATAAGGTTATCAAGCAGGATCTTGCCACGGGCGATACAATATGGATAGCGGATCCCGGAGTTGCGCCTTACGGCATTGCAATGGCCCGGGGCAAGCTATACGTGACAAACTGGGCTGGACGGACTCCTCTGCCTGGCGACACCGAGGTCGCCGGTATTCCCTGGGGCAAGGCCCGCGTGAACAACAAAGCCGGAGGAAGCACCAGAGAAGGAAGCGTTACTGTCATCGATTCAAAAACAGGAATCAAACTGAAAGAACTTATAGTCGGACTGCATCCGAACGAGATTGTAAGCGACAGTCATGGCCGCTTTGTTTACCTGACAAACTCCAACAGCGACAACGTGATGGTTATAAACACCATGCTTGATGAAGTAAGGGAAACCGTCAGCGTAAGGCTGCAGCCAGAGATTAATCCTTTCTTCGGCGACTCCCCCAACGGCCTCTGCCTGTCAGATGATGAGAAACACCTTCTCGTGGCAAACGGCATGGACAATGCCCTGGCTGTTATAAGGCTTTCAAAGAAATCAGCTAAAAACGGCCGGGGAAAAACCAGTACGGTGACAGGCTTCATACCCACGGGAGCATATCCTTCGGGAGTTGCCGTTATGCCCGGCAAGGGCAATATATATACCGCCAATCTTGAAGCGGTTGGAGCAAGGCTTCCCTCCAAAACTTCAGCCACCGCCAATCCTATCTACAATTCCCACAACATGCTGGCATCGGTGTCTTCAATCCCCTTCCCCGACACCCGTGCACTGCAATCGTATACCGACACGGTGATAGCGCTCAACGACTTGTCGCGGGCTATCCTGGCAAGGGAAGAACCGAGAAGCGGCATCAGTCCGAAAACGGTACCCGACAGGATAGGAGAACCTTCGGTATTTAAACATGTACTTTATATAATAAAGGAAAACAGAACCTACGATCAGATTCTTGGCGATATGCCACAGGGTAAGGGAGATCCAGGCCTCTGCACATACGGAGCCAATATAACACCCAATACCCATCGCCTGTGCGAGGAGTTCCTTCTGCTCGACAACTTCCACGTTTCCGGGAAATGCTCGGCCGAAGGACATCAGTGGACCGATGCCTCAATAGTGACCGACTATATTGAAAAGAACATGAGAACCTGGTTCAGAAGCTATCCCCACGTTCAGGAGGATGCGCTGGTTTATGCTCCTACCGGTTTTATCTGGGATAACGCGCTGAAGCATGGAAGAACAGTGAGAATCTACGGCGAGGCTTCTTCTCCGGTTTTAAATCAAAACCTGAGCTGGACTGATGTTTACAATATGTACAGGAATGGGGAAAAAGTTCCGTTCAAAAACGTCACTACCATAGAGCCTGTCAAAAACATCCTCTCTCCTACTTTTCCTTCATACGGACCTCATATTTTCACCGATCTGATGAGAGCTGACGACCTTATAGGGGAACTTCACAAATATGAGGCAATGCCCGGTGATTCCCTGCCCGAACTGATGATAATCGCCCTTCCCAATGATCATACTGCAGGTTTAAGACCGGGATTCCCGACACCAAGGGCTATGGTGGCCGACAACGACCTGGCGCTGGGCAAAATTGTGGAAGCCTTCAGCAAAAGCCGTTTCTGGGAAAGCACCGTGATTTTTGTTGTGGAGGACGATTCGCAAGGCGGCTGGGACCATGTTTCATCATACCGCACAGTTGCATTGGTCATCAGCCCTTATTCAAGGCTGAGAAAGACAATCAGCACCCACTACACCCAGCCTTCCATGGTAAGGACAATCGAACAGATACTGGGTATGCCTCCAATGAACATCCAGGATGCCATTGCAAATCCGATGGCTGACTGCTTCGGAACAAAGCCCGATCTGACACCCTACATTGCCCTTCCGTCCAATATTCCCATAGATGAGATGAATCCGCCGCTGTCTTCCCTAAGGGGAAAAGCCCTACATTTTGCCAAAAAGAGCATGCAGCCCGAATTCGGGAAGGTTGACTCCGGAAACGACGATCTGCTGAACAGGATACTCTGGTTCGCCGAAAAAGGCAACCTGCCCTACCCTGCAAAATACGCGGGGGCAAATAAGAATGAAAGCTATGATGATGAGCCCGAGGATTAGTCTTAGCGGTCTGAGAAAACACTGAACTCAAGTGTAGAAAACCCATAAAACACTGAATAACAGAAACCATAAAATTTCAATATGCAATATCTCAGGAAGAAGGGAAACAAACATTAACTTTGAAGATCAGGCACATTACTATAATGTCAAAATATATTATTATCATTCAACTATTTAAGATACTCAAATGATTATATTTTTCGAAAGCAGATCGGGTAAAATTATTGCAGCCGGAACCTCCACTGATTTAAATAATGAGGATATAGAAAAACTGATATGGCTTTTCAGCGACGCTCACTTTCTTAAAAAATCCAGGCTCGAGGGAAGGTTTGTGGGACCGAGAAAGGAAATGATCACTCCATGGAGTACCAATGCCGTCGAGATAACCCGGAACATTGGGATTAGCGGAATATGGAGGATTGAAGAACTCATCCCCTGCCGAAGCGATGACCCGGGATACGATCCGATGCTGCAGGCTCTGTACGTGAATCCCGGCCAGGATCTGTTTACCATCGACCGCGTGCCTGACGAAATAGTAAAGATCAGCGACATCGGGGCCTATAACAAGGAAGAAGGTCTGGCACTTAATGAAGATGAAATAAGATATCTTGAAGAGCTTTCAAAGTCGATTGGCAGGCCTCTTACCGACAGCGAGGTATTTGGTTTTTCGCAGGTCAATTCAGAACATTGCCGGCATAAGATATTCAATGGAATATTTATAATCGACGGTGAGGAAAAGGATTCCACCCTGTTCCAGCTAATAAAAAACACCACGCATTTTAACAGGAACAAGGTTGTTTCGGCCTACAAGGATAATTGTGCTTTTATGCAGGGACCTGTAGCCGAGCAGTTTGCACCGGCGTCACAGGATAAACCCGACTTTTTTGCAGTAAAGGAATTTGAGTCGGTGCTTTCTCTGAAGGCTGAAACACACAATTTCCCTACTACCGTCGAGCCTTTCAACGGCGCTTCGACCGGAACGGGAGGGGAAATCCGCGACAGGATGGCAGGAGGTAAAGGCTCCTTCCCTATTGCCGGCACTGCAGTTTATATGACAGCCTATCCCAGGCTCGACGGAAACCGGCCATGGGAAAATGCCTTCCCCGAAAGACCCTGGCTCTACCGCAACCCTGCCGAAATACTTATGAAAGCATCAAACGGGGCAAGCGATTTCGGCAATAAATACGGCCAGCCTCTTATTTGCGGATCCGTTCTGACCTTCGAACACTTCGAAGACCTAAAACAATACGGTTACGACAAGGTGGTAATGCTTGCCGGCGGAATCGGCATAGGCAAAAAATCGGATTCGGATAAGGGTGTTCCTCAGAAGGGCGACCTTATTGTCCTGCTTGGAGGTGACAATTACAGGATAGGAATGGGCGGAGGTGCAGTTTCGTCGGTGGAGACCGGGAAATACGACAGTTCTATAGAACTCAATGCTGTCCAGCGTGCCAATCCCGAAATGCAGAAGAGAATATACAACACCATCAGGGCACTTATAGAATCAGATTCAAATCCGATAGTGTCGATCCATGACCACGGAGCCGGAGGACACCTCAATTGCCTTTCGGAACTGGTCGATGCCACCGGCGGCAGGATTGACATCAGCAAGCTTCCCGTGGGCGATCCCAGCCTTTCGGCAAGGGAACTTATCGGGAATGAGTCGCAGGAAAGAATGGGTCTTGTAATGAGGCCGGATGACATTCAGAAACTGATTTCCATTGCTGAAAGGGAAAGAGCTCCTTTCTACATCATAGGCGAGATCAGCGGCGATCACAGATTATGTTTCTACAACGGAAAAACCGGCGAAAAACCTGTAGACCTTGAACTCGGGTCACTCTTCGGCAATCCACCGAGAACTGTAATAAGCGACTCAAGTGTGGAAACAAAATTCAGCTCACTTGAATACAGCCCTGTAAAAATACCTGAATACCTTGAAAAAATACTTCAGCTTGATGAAGTTGCCTGCAAAGACTGGCTTACCAGCAAGGTCGACAGGTCAGTTACCGGACTTATTGCAAAACAGCAATGTGCCGGACCGCTCCAGCTTCCGCTCAACAATCTGGGAGCCATCGCTCTCGATTACAGGGGAATCAGGGGAATGGCGGTTGCCGTCGGACATGCTCCCGCGGCCGGGCTCATCGACCCTGAAGCAGGATCGGTGCTGTCAATCGCGGAAGCCCTTACCAATATTATATGGGCGCCGTTAGCCGACGGTCTGAAAAGCGTATCTCTCTCTGCAAACTGGGCCTGGCCATGCAAAAACAAGGGCGAAGATGCAAGATTGTACAAGGCAGTTAAGGCTGCCGGCAAATTTGCATGTGACCTTGGAATAAACATACCGACAGGCAAGGACAGCTTGTCGATGACACAGAAATATCCCGACCAGACTGTGCTCTCTCCTGGTACAGTGGTAATATCGGCAGCCGCGGAGGTAAGTAACATCAGGAAAATTGTGGAACCGGTAATGGTAAACGATCCATATACCAGTCTGATCTATATTGATATGAGCAGGGACAGACTTAAGACCGGGGGCAGTTGTTTCTCCCAGGTGCTTAACAGGATCGGGGACGAAGCTCCTGTTGTCACTGACCCGGCATATTTTGCCGAAGTATTCAATACCATTCAGGAACTTATCAATAAAGGGAAGATCCTTGCAGGACATGATATATCAGCGGGTGGAATGATAACTACCCTTCTCGAGATGTGTTTTTCAAACACCGAAGGAGGAGCTGTCATCAACATTTCTGCCCTCAATGATAGCGATACTGTCAGAATCCTTTTCAGCCAGAATCCCGGGATCATCATTCAGGTGAAAGATGTTAACGAAATAGCAGAAATCTTGCTTGAAAGGGGTATCTCCTACCTGGCAATAGGACATCCGGTCACAGGCAGAACACTGAAAATCACCAGAAATGATGAAGTCTACTCTTTTGATATCGACCACCTGAGGGATATCTGGTTCCGGACATCATGGCTCTTTGACAGGCGTCAGAGCGGACCCGAGCATGCCAGGGAGAGATTCGAGTCATATAAAAAGAGTCCTCTCCACTTCGACACGGGTAGTTTCCAGGGCAGCTTCAAATCGCTGGGCATTTCCCCCAACCGAAGAAAAAAGTGGGGCACAAGGGCGGCAATAATCAGGGAGAAAGGAGTCAACGGCGACAGGGAGATGGCATATGCACTGTGGCTTGCCGGATTTGACGTGAAAGATGTACACATGACCGACCTTATTAGCGGCAGGGAAACACTTGAAGATCTGAACATGATAGTCTTCGTGGGAGGCTATTCGAACTCCGACGTCTTCGGATCGGCAAAGGGCTGGGCAGGAGCATTCAGATACAACGCGAAGGCCCGGAAGGCTCTCAGCGATTTCTACTCACGACCGGACACCCTCTCACTTGGGGTTTGCAACGGCTGCCAGCTGATGGCCGAACTCGACCTTATATATCCCGGTCAGGGGAAAAAAGTGAAGCTTACCACCAACAAATCGGGGAAATTCGAATCCTCCTTCCTGGCTGTGAAAATACCTGCCAACAACTCGGTAATGTTAGGGAACATGGCAGGGATGGAACTGGGTGTCTGGGTGGCTAACGGCGAAGGCCGCTTCAGCCTTCCCAATCCTGAAGAAAAATATGAGGTTGTCCTTAAATACAGCCGGAGCAGTTATCCTGCCAATCCAAACGGATCGGATTACGATGTTGCAGGCCTCTGTTCCGATGATGGCCGCCACATGGCAATGATGCCTCACCTGGAAAGATCAATCTTCCCATGGCAATGCGCGTACTATCCTGCCGGCAAAATGCAGCAGGATGAGATTACTCCCTGGATAAAAGCCTTTGTAAATGCAAGGCTGTGGATTGAGGGGAAGATCAGCGGGTCAAAGGAGTGAGGATCAACGAAACAAGCCTGGTGTCGAAACTCTCGCCCTTTGAATTATTCATGGCTTCTTTGGGAAGTATTTTCTCACTGATTACCTGGATGCTGTATTCTCCGGGTTCTGAAAAATAAAACGAACCGGCATAGGAATCAGCCCTGTAATAAGGCAGTGGTATTTCCTTTGAATCACGAACCACCCTGTCGATAGCAGGATCAACCTCTATATGCTTGTCAAGCAGGCTTATCCTTACAGAGTTGATATAGCTCAAATCGGTGGTATCCATGGTAGCACTCGAAAGCCATACCTTGTATGTTCCGGGCTTTGATACCACTACATTCCATTCAGCGGTGTTGCTTTCCGGATGTTCTGCATCGCTGTAGCATACTGCTTCCTCCAGATGGAGAGAAAAACTTCCGTCTGATTCCTGTACAACGACATTCTCCGTCATTTCAGCCTTCGGTGAATTGCTTCCGCACGACCAGACAAACAGAATAAGCAGACTAATTGGGGTAAAAAATTTTTTATACATATATGGTTTTTTTATGACTAACAACTTTACTACAACGTAACATTGACATTCAGAGTATGTGTTCAGTCCGCGAAAGAACAAAAAAAATACCAGGCCTTCGCTATAATCAATGAAATTATTAACAATTTCAGTAAAAATCTATCTCAGGGATGTTGCCGGCTCTTTCAGCAGCTTATTTTTAGATCTGTCAGGCAGTTTTTTCAGACCGGTAGTGTCAGCCAATGCTTCGACTGCAAGTTCTGCAATGTCCATAACCCTGGTGCCCGTTGCCTGCGACAGCGTCTTTTTGCAAAGAGGACAGGCTGTGATCAGTGAGTCGGGAGAACATTCAGTCAGTCTGGTGCATACATCTTCTGCAATCTTTTGCCTCTTATCTCGACTTAGCATTATGTTTCCAAGGCTGCCTCCGCAGCACAGCGAATTTTCATCATCAAAACCGGTGGCTTCGAGAGTGGCCACATGCTTTATTACTTCCCTGGGCTCATAGTAAACACCCGACCTCCGGCCCAGTTCGCAGGGGCTATGGTAGCTAACCCGTTTCTGAAGGAAATTAAGATCGACAAGACCTTCATCTATAATATTTTTGATAAACTGTGAATGATGAAGCACTTCTGCATCGAGATAATAGCTTTCCCTGAATACTTTATAGCATATCGGGCAGGAAGTGACCAGCGTATGTGCTCCCGATTTCTCTATCAGCTGCGAATTGTAGTTTGTCAGTTCACGGGCTTCCCTGTCATTTCCTGCCAGCATAAGAGGCCTTCCGCAGCATACTCCGCCATGCTCGTCCATAAACGACCAGTTAAGACCCGAGGCATCTAGTATCCTTACCATGGCCTTCTTCACCGAAGGGGTAAGATGAGTCATACAGCCTGCAAAATATAAAACATCAGCTTTTTCCTGCCTGAGCCGCGGAAGAAAATCATAGGATGCACCGGCTTCCTGCTTCGGGGCCGGAAGGTTCAGCCTGTTACGAAAATAACCATTC
>JAXDBC010000108.1:0-16065 GCA_034679225.1 Bacteroidales bacterium
ATAATCATTTTGTAAATATTTTAACTGGTTGCTGGGTAAGTGAAAAGTGAAAAGTGAAAAGTGAAAAGTTAAAAGGTTCGCTGTTATGCAAGTTTCGTTAAGTGTTTAGCGTTTAGCGCAGTCAAATACCTCATTGTAAGAGACTTGCATGACCTGCATTGTTAATTGCTAATTGCCAATTGCCAATTGTTTACCCATCGCCTGTAATCCATAATACATAATACATTATACATTATACATGATACACTATCCAAAAGTTTTCCAACATAATGAAAAATTCGAAAATAATTCAGGAAAAGGATCACTATCATTTTTCTATTCTGATTCTGGCATCCACCACTGTAACACTTTCCTCGCTGCCAATCAAAGGATTAAGATCAAGCTCCTTAATCTCCGTGGCAAAGCGTAGCAGAGTTGACAGGCGGACTATTATCTCGGCGAACAAAGTTTCATTGATACCGGGTTTACCCCTTGTACCCTTTATGATTCTGTATGCACGCAGGCTCCTTATCATTGAACGGGCCTCATTCAAAGTAAGCGGTGCAAGGCCTGAAGATACATCTCCCAGCACTTCCACGAATATACCTCCCAGTCCGCAAAGAATTATGTGTCCGAATCTTGGTTCATACTTGGCTCCGATGAAAAGTTCTGTTCCTGAGAGCATTTTCTGGACCATCACCCCGGTAACATCCTCGATTTTCTCCATCCTCGAGAATTCCGCCTCCAGGTGGCGCTGCGACTTGATATTGAGAGTCACGCCGCCGACATCCGACTTGTGAACGGGGCCAACCACCTTCAGGGCAAGGGGATACCCGATGCTCCCGGCAAGTTCGATTACCTCAGTCTTTGTTTTGGCAACTCCTTCCCTAACAAGCGGGATATCTGCCGCCCTCAGGAGTTCCTGTATCCCGGCCGGCTCCAGATATCCGTTTCCGCTACTGTCGATAACCCTCCTTATCTGCGGCACATCCACATTCTGGAGGTAGATTTTCTCTTCTGCAGGATGGGGAGTGTTGTAAATCCTGGTAAGCGCCCTGCCAAGCACAACTTCATCAGGGAAATTCACGTTTCCCATGCCCATGAAGAATTCCAGTTCCCTGAAGGAGCTTGATATGGAGGGAAGTATGGGATAGAGCGGCTTCCGGCACTCCTTTATCTTACTGTGAAGGAGGTCATACACCCCGGTCATGTCGTTTAGCCCGTTGTTCCCGAATATGACGCTCATGCCGTCTATTCCATCCACCTTCCTGTCGACATAGTCAATAACGTTTCCCAGCTGTTCGACCGATCCTGTCGCTATCATATCGATGGGGTTGAGAGCCGATGCACCGGGATTCATCATTGAAAGTATATGGTTCTGGTCGGCATCGCTGAACCTGGGTATATTCATTCCGCCTGACGAAAGAGCGTCGGTCAGCATAACTGCTGGTCCGCCGGCATGAGTAATAATGGCTATATTCCTTCCTTTCAATGGCTTATGCATAAACACCGAGGCAACAGTTGTAAGTTCCTCGCGACCTGAGCATCTGACTATGCCGGCTTTTCTGAAAAGAGCCTCCACTGCTGAATCGGATGTGGCCATAGCCCCGGTGTGGGAAGAAGCAGCCCGGCTTCCCGCCTCGGATGTTCCCGCTTTAATGGCAGCTATCCTGCATCCCTTGCGGATAAGGGAAGAAGCATGCTGGAGCAGTTTGTCGGGATTGGAGATGGATTCGACATATATAATTTTGATAAGGGAACTCTTTTCCGGATCGAAGTTCAGGTCCCAGTATTCCAGAACCTCTTCTACTCCGGTTTGGGCACTGTTGCCCACTGAGAATACGCTCGAGAACCTCAGTCCCTTGGGAAGAGCCGATTCGATAATAAAGAGGGCTGTTGCTCCTGATCCGGAAACAAAGTCGCAGCCTATGTCGGACAGAAGCGGAACAGGGGTGGTAAAAACGCCGTGGTAGTTTCGGGTTACTACACCTATACAGTTGGGACCTATCAGGCAGCCCCCCGTATCATTTACAACGGATGCAATATCCTTCTCAATCTTTCTTCCATCCTCGCTAACCTCGCTGAAACCTGCCGAAATGATAATAAAGGCTTTCACATTCTTCTGGCGTGCAAGAATATCAACCGCTTCAAGGCAGTATTTCGATGGTATTGCAAGGATGGCCAGATCAACCGGCGGTATGTCCCTGACATCGCGGTATGATTTTATACCCTGGACCAGATCCCGTTTCGGATTTACAACCAGGAGGTTGCCGGAATAACCGCCCTCAATAATGTTCTGAAGTATCTTACCCCCGGGTTTCATCAGGTCATCCGATCCCCCTACAACGGCTATGCCTGAAGGATTTATAAGTTTGTCATTTATCATACAGCTTTCAGATAAAGTTTGGCGAACAAAAATTTTACTTCATGGATCAGTGATTGATCAAAGTCATGCGAAACCTTTTAAAAAAATGAGTTCAGTGCCACTGTGAAAAGAAATTCTTCCGGATTAAATTCAACTACAAACCAAACAAAACTTACAGTTTTTTTATGAAAGCAAGATAATAAAAATTAACAGTTCAAAACAAAAGACTGATCATGATTATTATTTTCCCGTCAAAAATTACTGAAATCAGTACATTTTCATGGTTATTTACATGGTAATATATACATTAATCAATTATTAATCACCCTATTATAATTTATAACTTAATAATTTACATATCGTTTCAGGTAAATTATTTATCGTTATTCATATAATTTATTATTGTTTCACGATAAATATTTATTGTTTTTTTTGAGCTTACAGTTTTTTGCCGGCCTCTTTTTTCACAGTGTTACAAAAAAACCTGAAAATTTAATTTTTATTTCCCCTCCCCTATTGTTTATTGAATAAATAAAAGCTAAATTTGCCTGGAACTTTAAATCATTAAAATGATCATCAACGACCGTCATTATTACCACTACTATTATCACGGGCTTCCGGGGGTAAGTCGGGATTGGTAACAGATGCAGTCATCAGATATCATAACAAGGCTTACCCGGAACGGTAAGCCTTGTTCAGTTTCTAACCCAAAAACGAAAGAATAATGGAGAAGATTTCTACAAAAGGCACGGTAAGGTTTTTCAACGGGAAGGACATTCCTCTCGAGATGCACAAGGTGAAAGTGGTCCAGTCGATAAGTCTGGTCCCGGTTGAAAGGCGTCTTGAGGCGATCAGGGAAGCGGGATTCAATTCATTCCTGCTCAAGACCAATGACATATTCCTGGATATGCTTACCGACAGCGGAACCAATGCCCAGAGTGATACACAGGTATCGAAGATGTTCATTGCCGATGAATCCTATGCCGGATCTCAGAGTTTTACACGTTTTCAGGAGAGCGTCCTGGAGGTATTCGGCAAGAAATTCGTCCTACCCGCACACCAGGGTCGTGCAGCCGAGCACCTGTTAAGCAAGACATTTGTAAAGGAAGGTTCCGTTATACCTACCAACTATCATTTCACCACTTCGATGGCACATGTCGAGCTTTGCGGGGGAAAGTTCCTTGAAATCTTCACCGATGAGGCAATGAAGGTTAAGAGTTCTTTTCCGTTCAAGGGCAACATGGATATCGCGAAACTTGAGAAGGCGATAGCCGATTACGGAAGTGAGAACATCCCGTACATAAGGATGGAAGCATCGACAAACCTCATAGGAGGCCAGCCCTTCTCGATGGAAAACCTGAAGGAAATAAGGAAAGTGGCTGACAGGCATGGTATAAAAATAGTTCTTGACGCCAGTCTGGTCGGTGAGAATGTCTATATGATAAAGCAGAGGGAGAAGGGATACAAGGACGCTTCACTTGCATCCATCCTTCTTGAGATGAGCAGCATGTGCGACATCATATATTTTTCAGGAAGAAAGGTAAGTTCGTCCCGGGGAGGCGCTATCTGCACCAACAGCAAGGAAATCTATGACAATATCAAGTTCCTTGTCCCTGTTTATGAGGGATTCCTGACCTACGGAGGTATCCCGATAAAGGAACTGGAATCGATGGCTGAAGGACTCAGGGAGACTCTTGATGAGCATGTGGTAAACCAGTCGCCCCGCTACATTTCCTATATGGCTAATGAGCTTGACAAGCTGGGTATTCCTGTCATAATGCCCGGCGGTGCTCTCGGATGTCATGTTGATGCAGGCCAGTTCCTGAGTCACATCCCCCAGAAGGACTATCCGGCAGGATCTCTGATTGCGGCATACTATATTGTATCCGGTGTCAGGGGAATGGAAAGGGGCACCATGAGCAACAGCCGCGACAAGGATGGGAATGACGTCCCGGCCGACCTCGAGCTGATGAGGCTTGCAGTGCCCAGAAGGGTATTCACCCTGTCGCAGATCGAATATGTTATTGACAGGCTGAACTGGCTGTATCACAACAGGGAACTTGTCGGCGGACTGAGGTACACGGAAGAGCCTCCCCTGCTCAGGTTCTTCATCGGGCGTCTCGAACCCCTGTCGGACTGGCCTCAGAAGCTTGCAGCAAAATACAGGAGTGATTTCGGTGACAGCCTTTAGCAGCCGCTAACCCGGTAAGCGCTTGTACAGTGTAAGGGACTGGAGATATCCGTCAAATGCTTTGTCAGAAGATAAGTTCGGATATCTCCTTACGCGCTGCCATAAGCCTGCGGGCAGAATCGGACTGATCGGCAAGGTTTACCGAACCGTGGATCTTTTTATGAAAGTAAATCGTTGTATTCTGTCCATAACTGACCGGACCGCCTTCGAGAACATTTACCAGTATCTCGCCCGCTCCGTCACTGTTTATAATAACCATTCCCTTTGAGTGAGCCTTTCCCCACCCGAGAGTAACAGCATACAGTCCGGGTGGAGGCAGAAGCTTGCATTCCTCTGTCACCGACACCTTTACAAGGTTTATCTCGTAAAAGTTGTTCCGGTATTCATATTTCTCAGTCTGCCCCATGACAATGTAGTAATGATCGAGATAGGCGTTTGCCTTCTGGATGAAACCCTCACTGATGGCCTGCCTGATTTTTGATGAACTAACCGTTTCGTGCTGTACCTCCTGTTCTGGTATCTCTTCAGCTTCAAATCCATATTTAGCACGCATCTCCCAGAGCTTCTTATAATCACCCTCCTGGTTAAAACCGAAATGATGGTTAAAGCCCACCACGACCACTTTTGTCTTCAGGATGCCATGAAGATAATCCCTAACGAATTCCTCGCATGTAATACGGGCAAAATCGCGGGTGAATTCAACGATTATGATGTTGTCAAGCCCTGCTCCCCTGAGCAGTTCCAGTTTTTCCTGCTGTGAGTTGATAAGCCTGAAGTTCTTTCCTGACATCTCCGGGTAAAGTACTTTCCTGGGATGGGGATCGAAGGTAATAAGGACTGATTCACCATGATGTTTATCCGCAAGCATTCTGAGCCTCCTGAGTATTGTCTTGTGACCTATATGTACTCCATCGAAGGAACCCGTTGTAACCACGGGATTCCGTATCCCTGATGCCTCTTTGAAGCTCCTGAATATTTTCATTATGCATGAATTTTTTAAATCTATTTCTCCTTGGCAAAATAGGCTACCTTCTCGAGCGATGTTATCATATCGTATTCCTCGAGATAAACATCTGAAGGGACATTCAGAGGTTTTGTAGTGAAATTCAGAATGCCCTTTATTCCGAAACGGACAGCATCCTGTGCAACTTCCGGCGCCATATCGGACGGTACGGTCAGGATTGCAATCCGGATATTGAGTTCAGCTATCTTTTTTTCGAGTTCAACATAGGGATAGCATTTAACTCCTGAGATTACCTTGTTTATTTTCTGGGGATCGTTGTCAAATGAAGCCACGAGTTTCAATTTTGATCTTTTACCCTTGAAGTACCCGGCGAGAGCCCTACCGAAGTTTCCGATTCCAATTATGGCAACATTCATCCCGTCGTCCAAATCAAGTATTCTGCCTATGGTCTCGATAAGTTCCCTAACGTCGTATCCCTTCCTGTTGGGGCTGGAATAGCCTATCAGCATCAGATCGCGCCTTACCTGCACCGCTGTAATGTGAAGACGCGATGCAAGATGATGTGAAAAAATAAAATTCCTCTTCTCTTCGAGACAGGCAAGAAGGGTTCTCCTGTATTCACTCAGACGTTCTACTGTTTTACCCGGTAAAGAATTCATGTTATTAATTTGAAATTAATTGAATTTCTTAGGAAGACAAACCCTGAAAGTGGTTCCCACATCCGGCACACTATCAACGGTGATTGAACCATGGTACAGATCAAGCACCTGTTTGACTATCGAAAGCCCAAGTCCGCTTCCTCCTATGTTTCTTGTTTTCTCGTTTTTTATCCTCACGAAGTCGGTGAACAGGTTTTCCCTGTCCGATTCGCTGATTCCTATTCCGGTATCGGCAAAGAGCAGAATAACATTTTCTTCATCTTCATCAATTACAATGTCCACTTTTCCTCCTCTCCTGTTATACTTGACCGCGTTGGAGACCAGGTTGTTGAAAATAATCTCCATGTCGGTCGGGTCGGCCATAATTATCACATCCGATTTCAGCCCGAGGTTTATCGCGACCTCCATCTGGATGGCATAAGGCCTTACCGCGACTATCGCGTTGGATGCAATATCCTTCAGATGAACCTCTTCTATCTTCTCCTCTTTTCTTTCCAGCCTTATCTTGGTGAAGTCGAGAAGGTCCATGATCAGGTTTCTCATCCAATGTATCCGTTGGAGCGATCTTTCTATCGGTGTCGCATAATCCTCTATCCTGTTGCCCGACTGTCGTTCCTGCATCATTTTAAGATAACCCTCCACCGCGTTAAGCGGGGCCTTTAGCTCGTGGGAAAGGACCGAAAGGAACTGGAATTTCACCTTTCTGCCTTCCTCATTCATCTTGTGTGTTATTCTCTTCAGGTATAGCTGTTTAGCGATATTTTCCACACTCGATTTGAGTTCCTGCGGGGTGAACGGTTTCGGGACAAAATCGGTGGCACCGAACTTATGCGCTTTCAATGCAACATCAAGTGAAGCGTAGGAGGTTATCATGGCCACCACCACGTCGTAGTTCTTGTTCCGGATATATTCCAGAACTTCTGTTCCCTGGATACCCGGGAGCTTGTTGTCAAGAAGCACTATATCCGGGCGGTCGCCGTCGATAATCTTTATCCCGTCCTCGCCCGTGGCGGCCTCTGTCACTTCAAAGGTAAAATCCTCATCTATGAAGGGATAGGCAACGCGGAAATTATTCAGGATACGCGACACGCCCGATCTTATTCCGGGTTCATCATCAACGACAAGGACCTTTAATACTGCCATATCATAGCTTTAATAGTTTCATTATTTCCATGTCGAACTGTTCGGGACGGATACCCTTTTCGAGATACCTGTCTGCTCTTATCCATGATTTCTCAGATTCTGAGTCAAGACTGAATGAGATACCCGTTTCATGTGCCACCCCCGTTGCCAGGATGACGGGAACATCGGGATACTTCTTCTTGATTTTGTAGCAAAGGATGAAGCCGCTGTCATCATTTTCCATCATCAGGTCGAAGATGGCCAGACTGGGTTTCATCTTCTGGATCACCGATTCAGCCTCTGCCTGACTCTCCACCGCAACTGTCTTATAACCTGCACGTCCCAGGTTGTTTACCGTCTGGTACAGGTAGTCTGGATCATCATCTGCCACAAGAATCGTGAAATCACTTTTTCTCATTATATTTTTCTTTATTTACATTTCTCAGTTTCTTCATCTCTGTATCCCAGCCTGCTTTGAGGCTCAGGATGGGATTATTTCATTCTTTCCTCCGGGGTAAAACTATTTTAAAACTCGTTCCGCATGGCCCTTTTGAGCTTTCGTTGTTCGACTCAACCGTTATCTGCCCCTTATGCATCTTTACAATACCGTATGCTGTTGCCAGTCCCAGTCCGGTCCCCACACCTATAGCCTTAGTTGTAAAAAAAGGTTCAAAGACCTTCGTCCTGTCCTCCTCTCTGATTCCTTTGCCTGTATCCTTCACAGATATTATTACATCCCCCAGTGTATCTTCGAGGATAATGTCGATAGTTCCGCCTTCAGGCATTGCATCTATGGCATTTTTTACCAGGTTGGTAATTACCTGGGTCATTTGTTCGATATCGAGCATCGCCTCAGGGTTAGTTGTTTTGTCGATAACCGATATTTTAATATCCGGAGGTGCAATTATACTTTCAAGGCTATGTTCAGCCAGATCCTTCAGATTTACCGACTGATGGTTGACCTGGTTCTTACGCGCGAAGTTCAGAAGGTTAGCTACTATCTTCTTGCATCTTGCAGCCTGTTCGACGATGAGCTTGAGATCGTCCCTGACGGGAGATCCTTCCGGACTCTCGTCAAGAAGAATATTGCTGTACATGATCACAACCCCTAGAGGATTGTTAAGTTCATGGGCTATCCCCGCGGAAAGCTGTCCCATATGCGCCAGTTTTTCCGACTGCTTGAGAGCCTCCCTCATTGAGCTGAGCTTTTCATTGGTCAGGGCAAGGTCATTAACCGACTTATGCAGTTTTTCTATGGTATAGGGCAGGCACATTTCTACTTCGGCAAGGCCCTTCTTTATGGCAATGGCGTGTTCGACACAGGTCTCATAACCGCAGGCACCACAGTCGAGATGATCCTTTTCGGTATATTTTCCCATTGATGCCAGAACCTCTTCAATTCCCTCAATAACAATTGTCTCAGGACGACGTTCTTCGGGCTTATGGCGGATGGAAAGGTCAAGTCCGGAGTATTTCTCAATGTTATTCTCCCATACTTCATTATCCATCTTACTCATCTTGGCATTGGAATATGTGCTCACACGTGCCCGGCGGTTATACTGCTTGCCGTTCTTTGAAAGCCCCGGACCCATGATGCATCCCTCACAGCAAAGAAGTTCCATATGCTGGTTTTTTATCAGTCCGGCTTCAAATTCCTTCAGAGCGCCCTGGAAATCGATTCTCCCCTCAGCTGCAATTATGTTGCCTGTGATCGCGTCGTCGTTGATATTGGCAGTCTGAAGCAGTCCGCGTGTTACAGGAAAGATTGCACCCCTGCCGCCGGTGGGAGGATCGAAATCGGAGGCTTCGGTTTCCGAAGGATTTATTTTCATCAGATCGAATAACTCCCTCAGTTCAGTGAATGTAAGCGCCTCATCTATTTCACCGCTTTCGGCTTTCTTTGCCACACAGGGCCCGATGAACACCAAACTGGCATCGTTCCCGTATCTTGATCTCACCACCCTGCTCATTGCCACCATCGGCGAGACAATTGGCGCCAGGTTATCTACCAGTCCGGGGTGATAATACTTGATATAGTTAACTATTGAAGGGCAGTCGGAACTTATATAGTATTCGCTGCTCTCTTCAATGAGCTTTTTATACTGCAGGGCTACCAGGTCGGCTCCGAATGAAACCTCCAGCACTTTACTGAAGCCCAGGGCCTTTATCATCCCCACCAGCACCATGTGGTCAGGAAACTCCTGAAATTCGGCTGGAAAGCTGGGAGCCAGCAGGGCATAGGTGTCTTTACCGGAACCGATTAAATTAAGAACCCTTTCCGTTGTATTCAGAAAGACTTTGGCTCCCTGACTGCACACCTTGGTGCAGTTTCCGCATGCAATACACCTTTCATCAATAACCTCAGCCTGGCCTCCCACGATGCGGATAGCCTTGGCAGGGCATTCCCTCACGCAGGTGTAACAGGTACGGCAGAGTTCCTTTATTGTGTATACTAACATTTCCCAAAACAATTCTTTACCCCTGAATCCCCTGAAGGGAAGTTCAAAGAGCCCCTTTAGAGGCAGGGGGGCTGTTATAACAATACATTTCTCTTCTCAAAATGCGTGAAAAATATTCTTTTATCCGATATTTCACTATTCTCCCTTATAAGCTTTTCATAAAGGTTTATAAGCGTTGGCGACTTACATGGCAGGCTGATAGCTTCGCTGTCATCGGTCTGGTAAACAATCTTTGCCCTGGCCTTCAGGTCTTCCTTTGACATAACAAAAGGAAGTCCTGCTCCGTGAATGCATCCTCCCTGGCAGGTCATAACCTCAACCAGATCATAAAACGTGCCGGAAGCCTGTGCTGATCTGAGTTTCTCGAGACCGTTAAGTCCGTCTACTACAGCCACTCTGATCTCACTATCTTCAATTTTGAACACCGTTTCCCTGAATATTCCTGAAAGCCTTAGCTTCCTGAACTCCTGCCGGTCGATCTCCCTTCCCGTCTTTTTGAAATACAGAAGCCTGATCACCGACTCCGCGAGACCTCCTGAAACCTCGGCAAGCACTGCTGAAGAACTTCTTCCGCTCAGCGGTTCATCAGCCGCTTCCTTTTCTATATTGGTCACATCGATCCCGTTGAGTCTTATCAGCCGGGCCAGTTCCCTTACCGTCATCACCGAATCTACGTCGCTGATTCCCTTTCTCATCATACCGTCACGGCGTGCCTCATACTTCATGGCTATGCAGGGCGACACCGACACGGAGAATATCTGTTCGGGCTTCACCCTCATCTGCCCGGCAACCAGTGTCTTTACAAGTATACCTGTGATCTGCTGCGGCGACTTGACTTTTGAAAGAGACGGCAATACCGACGGGATAAATTGTTCGGCATATTTCACCCATGCCGGGCAGGCGCTTATGTAAAGAGGCTGAGGCGGATTCTCTCCCTCTTTCTCCATCATGGAATTGACAATTTCAGTCACGCAGATGTCGGTCCCGACTCCGGTGGAATATATCTTATCGAATCCTATCTTGCGGAGTATGGCATTAAGGCTCTTGTCGAAATCTCTGGCGTTCCGTATCCCGAGTTCCTCCGCGATGCCTGAGGCCACCGCGGGTGAATACTGAATTGCCTTTACCATATCCTGCTTGTTCAGGTATTCCTGTACCTCGGTTATGTTGTGCTTTTCATGAAGGGCTCCTGTAGGACAAACCAGGACGCATTGTCCGCAATGAATGCAGCTTGAGAAGTTGAAATCCTTGTCCATTGCAGCTCCGATATGGGTAAGGCGTCCCCGGTTAATAAAATCGAGGGAGGTACAGGTGGTCAGTTCCTCGCACACCCTGACGCATCTTCCGCACAGTATGCACTTTGCCAGTTCCCTGACAATGGCCGGGCTCGACTGGTCGAGGCGCTGCTTGGTCTTTTTCCCTTTTATCCTCCGTTCGCGAATATTCAATTCCTCTGCCAGTCGCTGCAGTTCACAGTAAAGGTTCCTGTCGCAGTAAAGGCAGTCGTCGGGATGGTTTGAAAGAAGCAGCTCAACGATGGTTTTCCTGGCAGTTATCACTCTCGGGGAATGGGTTTTTATCTTCATCCATTCCTCAACAGGCTGGGAGCATGCCGTCACAAGACGATCGCGCCCCTCAACCTCAACAACACAGATCCTGCAGGCTCCCGTCGGGGTAAATTCCTTAATCCTGCAAAGAGTTGGTATTATTATCCCGTTACGGTTAAGCGCTGAAAGGATGGTTTCACCCTTTTCGGCTTTTATCTTTTTGTTATTTACCTGGATCGTGAATAGCATGTTGCTGGTTGCCGGTTACAGTTGAAAGTTGAAAGTTGAAAAGAACGGCTAGCGGCTAGCGGCTAGCGGTCTTGCGGTCTTGCAGTCTTGCGGTCTTGCGGTCTCTTTATTCCTTAGTCCCTTAGTCTCTGCATCTTACCAGGAACCCACCCCCACCCCTCCAAGGAGGGGATTCGTTTTGTACTCGCCCTGTGCCCTGCGTCATAAAATAATTGTTAATTGTTAATTGCTAATTGCTAATTGCTAATCGTTTACCATACATAATACATTCCTATTTCACTATCACCGCGCTGAATTTACACACATCATAACAGATTCCGCAGCCTATACATTTATCCTCCACGATAAAGAAAGGCTGTAGGCGTGTGCCGTAAATAGCGTTCACCGGGCATTTTCCGGCGCAAACCGTGCATCCCGTGCATTTTTCAACATTTATAATAAAGGTTCTTAGCCCCCGGCATACATTGGCACGGCATTTCCTGTCAAAAATATGTTCCTCGAATTCCTCCCTGAAGTTTCTAAGAGCGCTCATGAATGGATTCGGGGCCGTTTGGCCAAGGCCGCACAGAGAAGTGTCTTTCATTACTGATGCAATGGTTTCCAGTTGCATTACTCCCTTGAATCTCTCGAGAGTGGTTCCGGAATCCTCGCTGGCAGGTTTTTTTATAACGCTTTCAAGGATTTCGAGCATTCTGCCCGTTCCTTCGCGGCAGGGAATGCATTTACCGCAGCTCTCCCCGCGGATGAATTCCATGTAATACCTCACCAGGTCAACCATGCATGAAGAATCATCGATCACCACGAATCCGCCGGCGCCCATTGCTATTCCCTTTTCCTTCAAGGCTTCATAGTCGATCGGAGTATCCAGATCGCCTTCAGCAATGAATGTTCCCGAGGCTCCTCCCAGCTGAACCGCCTTGAAGTCCTTTCCGTCCCTTATCCCATCCACCATATCCTCGACTACCTTTCTGATCGTGGTTCCCATTTCAACTTCCACCACTCCTGACATTCTTCCGCGGCCGGTTATGGCAAGTATTTTTGTACCCGGACATTTTTCGGTTCCAAATCCCCTGAACCATTCGGGACCGTTTTGCATAATAAGCGGTACATTCATGAGAGTTTCTACATTGTTGATAACCGTAGGTTTTCCTGCCAGGCCTGAAGATGTCGGATATGGAGGTTTTAACTGGGGCATTCCCCTTTTACCTTCAAGGCTGTTGATAAGAGCTGTCTCCTCGCCGCAAACAAAGGCTCCGGGTTCAACCCTCACAGTTATTTCGAGATTGTATCCGCTTGAGTATATATCATGTCCGATAATGCCATAATCTCTAGCCCGATCAAGTGCTTTATGAAGCCGGGCCAGGGCATGGTCGGAACCCGATTTCAGGTAAAGAGTCGCGTTAGAGGCTCCGATAGCATATGCCGAGATGGCCATGCCCTCGATAAGCCGGTGGGGGTCGCTTTCGAGGATTGTCCGGTCGCTGAACGAACCGGGATCGCTCTCCTTTGCATTGCATATCAGGTAGCGTGAGTTTGAAGGTGTTGCAAGCGCCTGTTTCCATTTCAAACCGGTTAAATACCCTCCTCCGCTCCTGCCTCTCAGGCCGCTTCGTTCAATAATGTCGCAAACCTCCTCGGAAGTATAATGGCGTATGGTTTTAATAAATGTCCGGTAGCCCCCGCGGGAGATGTATTCCTCAATGCTTTCCGGGTCATAGCAGCCGCAGTTGCTGAGAATAACTCTTTTCTGCAGGGCAAAAAAAGGAAGTTCATTCATGAACGGGATCCCGGGCCATAGTCCGAAACCCTTTTCCCCTGCCTGTCCGAGCAGATCATCATCATGGATATCGCTGTGAAAGACGCCGTTCAGAAGAGAATCAACCTTGTCCTCAGTTATATTCCTGAAGAACAGTCTGTTCTTTCCCGGCATCTGTATGCAAACCAAGGGCTCGTAGTTGGCAGGACCCGCGCATCCTACCGTGACCACCTCCGCAGAGGTATGGTTATCGGCAACATGCGATTTGATGGCAGTAAGAGTTTTGTCTGCACCTGCAATAATTGAACTGGAATTATAAGTGACATGAATCACGGGAACGCTGGTCTTATCGCGGCGAACCTTCTGCAATACCTTTTCCGTCCCGGAAGCAAGGGTATCCGATTCAAACAACAACACCTTCTCTATAAGGAATGTCTTTAAATCTTCCATTTAGTCGTTGTCAATTATGTATTTAAGCCTTTTGATAAGCTCCGGGACCTGTTCGGGCTGAACATGTATATGATGCTCACCGTTTATCATGATTACCGGTCCATGGTAACATCCCCCCATGCATGTTACGGTTTCAAGACTGAAGTTTCCATTTCGTGTCGTTTGCCCGGGTTCAATCCTTAGCTCTTCCCTGAACTTGTCTGCTACGGCTTTTGATCCATTCATAAAGCAACTTGTTCCATTGCAAAGCTTTATGTGAATCTTACCCGCGGGAAAGAACCTGAACTGGTCGTAGAATGTGGCTAATCCGTAAATCTTGGTAGTACTCAGTCCCAGGTGGCTACCCACGCGGACAATAGCATCCTCGGAGATATATCCGAAAGCTGCCTGAATCTCCTGCAGCAGGGGTATCAGCTCTTCGCGCCGCCCATGCCTGTATTTGTCAAGAATATCGTCGATATCTGCTGCCATCCTGCCAGATGCTGAATATACTTCAAATATACAGAATTTTGTTGTTCCAAAATAAACATTGTTATTTTATTAACAATAAATATCTATTTGCCCCTCACCAATTTCAGGCTTGCAACTGATGTTTAAACAGGCACAGGGATGATAGCCCGGAAAATATTATTACATTTGAGTCTTTAACCGTGTTACATTAACATAGAGGATGCCGCAAAAGATTGAGATGCACATATGCATGGGTAGTTCCTGCTTCTCCAGGGGAAACCGCGATGTAGTCAACTATATCAGGGATTATCTGAAAAGGAACCATCTTGAAGACAGAATAGTATTCAAGGGTGCCAGGTGCATGAATCTTTGCAGCAACGGGCCGAATCTGAGAATAAATGACAGGATAATAGAAGGAGTTACTCTTTCTAAAATTGATGCCATACTTGAAAAGGAGTTCGGGAATATAAGGTAGCATTCCAATCATTCGGGATTTATGAACGACATAAAGCCAATCTTTTACATCAACGACCAGCTATGCCGGAATGCCTATTCCTGCGTGAGGGTCTGCCCTGTTAATGCCATTGAGGTAAGGGCTCAGAAGGAACACCCGACTATAGTAAATGAAAGGTGTATAGGCTGCGGTCTTTGTTTTATAGAATGCTCTCCACGTGCAGTGGAATTTCGCGATTCAAAGGAAGAAGTTAAGAAGCTTCTGGCATCGGAGCGTAAGACTGTCGCACTGGTTGCACCCAGCATAGCTTCGGAATTTGACGACATCACTGATTACAGGAAATTTGCAAGCATGCTGAAAGCCCTGGGTTTCGAATATGTTCATGAAGATTCCTTCGGTGTCGATCTGATCGCATCACAGTATGCAAACCTGTTTGAAGAGGCCGAGGGCAAGTATTTTATCACAGCCAACTGCCCGGTGATAGTCAAGCTGATAGAGAAGTATCACCCGGGGCTTGTTACCAACCTTGCTCCCCTGGTATCACCCATGATTGCCACGGCAATGGTTGTTAAGGAGTTGTATGGCGATGATGTCGCGGTCGTCTTCATTGGTCCCTGCATCGACAACAAGGATGAAGCAATGAACCACCGGGGAGGCAAATTGGTCGATCAGGTTCTCACCTTCATAGAGCTGAGGCAGCTTTTTGAAGAATTTGACATTCAGGAAAAGAAAGTCAGGATGGATGATTTTGATCCTCCCTACGGTTACTGGGGGGCGCTATATCCTCTCCCGGCCGGCATACTCCAGGCAGCAGGCATTAAGCGCGACATTGCTGTCAGCGGCGTGATAACCGCTGCAGGCAGGGAAGATGTGTTTGAAGGAATAAATGATTTCGAGAACTATATTGACACCATCCACCATCATTTCAACCTCTTCTTTTGTCCCGGATGTCTTCTGGGCCCCGGCATGGAGACTCACAACGAAAGATTCAAGAGAAGGGCCCTGGTTCGCCTCTACACCGAGAAAAGGGTTGGAATGCTCGACAAGGAGAGGTGGGAAAAGGATATGAAGCGCTGGTCGAAACTCGACTTTTCAAGGGATTTCCATCCGAACGACCAGCGGATACCCGAACCTCCCGAGGAGGCTATTGCAGAGGTGATGAAGATCATTGGGCGTGAAAACATGAATGACACGCTCGACTGCGGAGCCTGCGGCTACAAGTCGTGCCGGGAGTTTGCATCTACAGTTGCCAAAGGGCTCGCGGTTCCGGAAATGTGTCACACCTACAACCTCAGGAACAAGCAGGAATACATTGAAACCCTGCGGCAGACCAACAGGAAGCTTGCCGAGACAAAAAAAGCCCTGAAGGAATCGGAAGAGCTTGCCATGAGGGAAAAGGAAATGGCCCAAAGCACATCGG
>JAXDBC010000109.1:0-52297 GCA_034679225.1 Bacteroidales bacterium
ATCAGCGGGACAAAAGCATTCATTATTAGTATTGCAAACGAAACCCCTTCGGGATATGCCCCGTAAACCCTGATGACAACTGTTATTATGCCTATCCCGCAACCATACAGGAGCATCGCTTTCGGAACCATTGGCGATGTGACATAATCAGTCGCCATGTATATAGCCCCTAAAAGTACGCCTCCCGCCAGTATGTGGAACAATGGATCGGCATTTTTTTCGGGATTGACCAGCCAGAGTATGCCCGTAAATATTGCAATGCTCCCGATTACGGAAACAGGGATATGCCAGGTGATGATTTTTTTATACAACAGCCAGACAAATCCGATAAGCAGTGCAATTGCTGCAACTTCACCCATCGATCCTCCTATGTTACCCAGAAACATCTGCGCGGGAGTGGGAAGCTGTCCGACTATTTCGGACATTGACTGACCCCTGGCAAGTCCTCCCTTAAGAATGGCAAGAGGAGTGGCTCCTGTTACTGCATCCAGGTAACCCGTACCAAGACCTTTCGGTACGGGCCAGGTAGTCATATGCACCGGAAACGAAATAAGCATGAATACCCTTCCTACCAGAGCCGGATTGAAAGGATTGTTGCCTAATCCTCCGAAAGTCATCTTGGCAATTACTATGGCAACAAAGCTTCCTATGACAACGATATGAACAGGTATATTCGAAGGAAGGTTAAAGGCAAGCAGTATTCCGGTAACCAGAGCGGATCCGTCGGTTATGGATATCGGTTTCCTGAGCACGTATTTCTGAATCAGAAATTCAAACAGCAGGCACGACAGAACTGAAACGGCAGTGACGATTATTGCTCCGATACCATAGTAGAATACTGAAACGATCAACGCGGGAATAAGGGCAATCACAACATTGAGCATCAGCTTCCTGGTCGATTCCTTCCCATGGATATGGGGAGACGGGGATACTTTCAGCATATTAGTCATTTTTCAGATGAATTCTGTTTATTTTAATACTTTCTGGCGGGCCAGCCTTATTACAGTCGATTTGCCGAGCCTGATGTAATCAAGAAGAGGCCTTCCGGCCGGACATGTGTAACTGCAGGATCCGCATTCCATGCAATCAGTTATTTTTTCTGTTTCTGCACGCTCGAACATACCTTTCCCGGCCAGCGTCATCAACAGATAGGGTTCAAGGTGGAGCGGACAGACGGAAACACATTTTGCACACCTTATGCAGGGGCTTATAACTTCCCTGACTGCTTCGGAGGCAGGTATGAGAATGATTCCCGACATTCCTTTCACTACAGGGGCATCAGTATTGCTGACTGCCTTGCCCATCATCGGCCCCCCGTTTATTATTTTGCCGGTATCGGCGGGAATTCCCCCTGCAGCTTCAAGCAGCCATGAAAGAGGAGTGCCTATCCTGACCATATAATTGCCCGGCTTTTGCAGAGACTTGCCAATTACCGTGACAACCCTTTCGATGAGGGGTTTGTTTTTCTGCACTGCTTCATACACTGCAAAGGCAGTCCCTGCATTGTGGACTACCGTACCCACGTCAATGGGAAGCCTGCCGGAAGGAACTTCCCGCTTAACAAGCGCCTTGATAAGCTGTTTTTCAGCGCCCTGAGGATATTTGACCTTCAGCGGATGAACGCTTATACCCGTGAACGAAGCGGCAAGGGTGGTAAGATGGGATATTGCATCCGGCTTGTTGTTCTCTATCCCTATCATCGCCTTTTCAACCTTGAGGGCTTTCATCAGAATACTGACTCCAACCAGGATCTCTTCCCCCTTCTCAAGCATAAGCCTGTGGTCGGAAGTGAGATAGGGTTCGCATTCAACTCCGTTTATTATAAGAACATCACATTTCTTACCCGACGGGATATTAAGCTTGATGTGAGAAGGGAATGTAGCTCCTCCCATCCCAACGATACCCGATTCGAAGCATTTTTTTACTATTTCTTCAGACGACAGCTTTATATCCCTTACAAGTTCCTTGCCGCGATCGATGCCCTCCATCCACTCATCGCCTTCAGCATCGATGAAAATAGCCGGTTGCTTCAGGCCAGAACTGTCGGCTGCAGTATCAATCCTGCTTACCTTGCCAGATACCGGTGAATGGATATTTGCCGATACAAATCCTTTTCCTTCTGCTATAAGCTGGCCGGTCTTTACATTGTCGCCCTTTGCAACCAGCGGATTGGCCGGTGCGCCGATATGCTGCGACAAGGGAATTACCAACTTCTCCGGAACCGGAAGATATTCGATCGGAATGCCGGCTGTCAGCTTGTTCTCGGGTGGATGCACACCTCCTGTTGGGAATGTTTTGAGCACAGTTTTATTCGGTTTAATTTATCATTACTAAACTTTTACCGCCCCAGATTCGGACTTTGCCTTGGGTTTCGCGGGTGGAAAGTTGATCTCAATTATTGCATTTGTTGGACACTCCTCAACACACTTCCTGCAGAATGTGCATTTGGCAGCATCAATGTATGCAAGATTGTTTGCAATGCTTATCGCATCAAATGAGCAAACTTTCTGACACCTGCCGCATCCGATGCATGCAACCCTGCAGGCTTTTCTTGCAGGACCTCCCTTATCGCAGTTGGAGCATGCCACATATATTTTCCTGTCCTTCTTTGCTTTCTTTCTCAGTTCAATAAGATTTCTCGTACATGCCCTGACACATGCTCCGCATGAAGTGCATTTCTCATCCGAAATGTGTGGCAGCCCCGTCAGGGCATCGATATGAATAGCATCAAAGTTACATGCATTTACACAGTCGCCATAACCCAGGCAACCATAGCTGCAGTCGGTTTCCCCTATATATAGGCTGTTGACAATCCTGCAATCCGCCGCTCCGTCGTAAACCGATGTACGGGGACGGTTTTCCGGAGAGCCCTTGCACTTAAGCACGGCAACTTTCGGATCGGCAACAGGAGCCGTTCTTCCGAGGATAGCCGCGATTTCCTCCATGATGGCAGCCCCGCCAACCGGACAGTTAAGCCCTTCAAAGCTATCAGAATTAACAATGGCTTCAGCAAGGTTACGGCAACCGGCAAAACCGCATCCGCCGCAGTTGGCTGCAGGCAGAAGAGCCTGAACTTCATCAATCCTGGGATCCTCATATACCTTGAATCTCTGCGCCACAAAATAAAGGATGACAGCCGAGAGAAATGCAAGCAGGCTGAGGCTGATTATCGTTATCAGTATTGTAGAACTCATTAATGACTATGTTTTTAGAGTAAAGGTGAAACTCCTGTCTATCTTTTTCCGAAAAAGGTAAAGAATCAGAAACCATGGAACCAGCAGGCCTATTGATATCAAACCTGCCGTCAGTTCATTCACTGGCAGCGACTGAAGGACGAACAGTCCTCCCATGACAATCAGAACAGGCACAAGATAACTCAGAACAACCGCTTTCATTCCGGTTGATTCCTCCATCTGAACAGTCACCCTGTCGCCTGGAGATACATTGTATCTCCCCCTGATGTCAATTGTCTTCTCCTCGCTTTCAGTCATGCCGCAAAACCCACGGGCCTTGCATCCTGAACAAGCGGCACATGAGACTATGCTGACAACAACAGAATCGATGCCAACTTCCTTAACCATCCCGTCATGCTGTATCCTGCTTTTTTTAACCGGTTCTTCCATCTGATCATTAGTCCGCTTTGCAATGGTCAAATTTATTAAGTCTGCTTTGATTTTAACGATTTTTTACCAAGTTTTAATTTCACTGAAATTATTTGTAATTATTCTAATTAACTTATGTTGCTCCATGATTGCTTTATACTGAACAGTCTTCCAAGTTCCGATTTAAGCACATAATTCTCTTCATGTTCCAGCAGGGAATCCTTTGCAAGAATGCCTTCAGCTATATTCCTTACATGTTCAATTATCTGCCCGTCCCTGCCAAGATTGGCTATCTTGAGGTCGAAGGGAATTCCGCTCTGGAGTGTCCCTTCAATATCGCCAGGGCCCCTGAGACGGAGATCCGTTTCGGCAATTTCAAAGCCATCGGAGGTCCTTACCATAACTCTGATTCTTGCAATGGCTTCTTTTGAAAGTTTATTCGAGGTCATTAGAAGGCAGTACGACTGATCACTGCCTCTTCCGACCCTGCCCCTGAGCTGGTGAAGCTGCGAAAGCCCGAACCTTTCGGAGCTTTCAATTACCATGACCGATGCATTCGGGATATCGACACCGACTTCTATGACTGTTGTCGCTACAAGTATGTTGGCATGCCCTTCCTTGAACAGTCTCATCGAGCTTTCTTTCTCGGCAGGCGTCATTTTGCCATGAACAATACTGATGCAGTATTTCGGTGCCGGAAACACTCTTGAAATGGTATCCCAGCCATCCTCGAGGTTTTGGTAATCCATCTTCTCCGATTCCCGGATAAGGGGATAAACCACGAAGATCTGTCTTCCTTCGTCTATCTTCTTTCTCATGAATCCGAAGACCTTGTTCCTTTCCGAGTCGTTAAAGTGCATGGTTTTCACAGGCTTCCTTCCCGGTGGAAGCTCATCGATAACCGAAACATCGAGGTCGCCGTAGAGTGTCATGGCCAGTGTCCTGGGGATAGGAGTTGCTGTCATTACCAGAATGTGGGGAGGGTGAGTGCTTTTCTCCCAAAGCCTTGCACGCTGGGCAACTCCAAAGCGGTGCTGTTCATCAATGATTACCAGCCCAAGATTATTGAAAACCACATTCTCCTCGATAAGGGCATGGGTGCCTATCAGGATCTGAAGCGAGCTGTCTCTTAGCGATTCATCAATTTCCTTTCGGAGGCTCCTTTTTGATGATCCGGTAAGAAGACTGACTTTTACCCCTATGCCGTCCAGCATTTTGAGGATGGTGTTGTAGTGCTGGCCGGCCAGAATCTCTGTCGGAGCCATCAGACATGCCTGGTAGCCGTTGTCAATTGCTATAAGCATACTCATCAGAGCAACCAGCGTCTTGCCGCTTCCTACATCACCCTGCAGAAGCCGGTTCATCTGCCTTCCCGAACCCAGATCCCTCCTGATCTCCTTCATCACTCTTTTCTGGGCTTCGGTGAGTGAAAAGGGAAGATTGTTGTAATAGAAACTGTTGAAATATTCTCCTACGCTGGAGAATATGAAACCCTTGTGTTTTTGTGCACGGTTTGTCTTGAACCTTAAGAGGTTAAGTTCAATGTAAAATAGTTCTTCGAATTTGAGCCTGTACCTTGCTCTTTCTATTTCGGCATTGGTCGATGGGAAATGTATTTTCCGGATGGCCTCATTCAGACTCATCAGGTTATGAGCTGTTATCAGGTATGAGGGAAGGGTTTCCGGTATCCTGAATTTAAGCTGCTTCATAAGCGTCCCCATAAACCTGCCAATGGTTTTGGAAGTGATGAACTGGTTTTTGAGTTTCTCAGTGGTGTTGTATTGAGCCTGCAAGGCTGATGATATCTGGGTGGAAGCTTTTTCGGATGCCTCTATTTCCGGATGTATGATATTCACTATGCCGTTGAAAACGCCCGGTTTGCCGAATACAATGTATTCAACTCCTGGAAGGTATGATCCCATGATCCACTTTGTGCCCTTGAACCAGATCAGCTTAATGGTGCCCGTTTCATCCTGAAAATCGGCAACCAGTCTCTTCCCCTTTCCCTGTCCTTCGGTGTAGTATCCCTTTATGAATCCCTTTACCTGTACCAGGGGAAGGTCGGGCTCAAGTTCTGCAATACTGTAAAACCTTGTCCTGTCAATGTACTTGTACGGAAAATGATATAGGAGATCCCTGAAGGTCATAATGCCGAGTTCCTGGCTTAACAGTTCAGCCCGTTTCGGCCCCACTCCCTGAAGATAAGTTATATTTGTCTCAAGAAAATCCTGCATTTTCAGCCCCCGGAAATTGAAATTGAATTGATAGCCGAAAATAGTTATTTTTGGTGAGCTGTCCTATCATGAAAATCATCTGACATATGGACTTGTCCTGTGTTTTGGAATACATCCGGTACATAATTTTTGCACGGCACTCCCGCGGCCATGGCATTCACAGCCCTTTCGTGTTCCGCCTCGTTTCGGAAGTTTTCCGGAATAAAAGCAACTCCGGCATTGTCTGTTCTATTGAAAAGACAAGAAAACGGATGCTTGCAGATACACGATCAATTAAAGTGACTGATTTGGGTGCAGGTTCGGAGAAAATGAAATCAAATGTCAGAAAGGTGTCAGATATAGCCAGATATTCATCAGTGCCGCCGAAATACGGGAAGCTTCTTGCCGGTATGGCTTCGGCTTTTGGCAGACCGGTTATCCTGGAGTTCGGGACTTCACTGGGGATCAGTGCTATGTACATGGCTGCATCATGCCAGGAAGCTGAGTTGATAACCATGGAGGGATGCCCGGAAACTTCCGGAATTGCAGCCGAAAATTTCAGCATGTCGGGACTGAAAAACATAGCCCTCCTAACAGGCTCATTTGATGAATTGTTGCCGGGAATAAAGAGCAAGGGAGTATCGCCGGGAATGGTCTTTATCGACGGGAATCACCGCGGAGAGCCGATGTTGAATTATTTCAACCAGATTGCTGATATCTCCGGTCCGGATACCGTTGTAATTATTGACGATATACATATAACAAAAGAGATGTCGGAGGCATGGTGTGAGATAAAAAGGCATGAGGAAGTAAGCCTGTCTGTCGATATTTTCAGGATGGGAATGGTTTTTTTCAGGAAAGGTATGCCGCGTTATGATTACATTATCAGGTATTAACAAATATTAAGTTCTAATAATTTATTATTTAATATAATTAGTATAATTTCGAAACTTCAAATCAAGCTGTACTATGGATAAAGTAATTGAGATTCATGATATTGTTAAAAACTATCAGATAGGATCGGTAATTGTAAGGGCTCTGAGATCAGTTTCAGTGACCATCAACAGGAATGAGTATGTTGCTATAATGGGGCCTTCCGGATCCGGCAAATCAACCCTTATGAACCTTCTCGGATGTCTCGATACTCCAACAAGCGGCAAGTATATTCTTAACGGTACCGATGTGAGTAAGATGGAGGATGATTACCTGGCTGAGATAAGAAACAAGGAGATCGGATTCGTGTTCCAGACTTTTAACCTGCTCCCGCGCTATACCGCCCTTGAGAATGTTACTCTTCCTCTGATTTATGCCGGAGTTCCCAAGGCTGAAAGGGAAAAGATTGCCACGGATACCCTGAGCCAGGTTAGCCTGAGCGACAGGATGACACACAAGCCAAATGAACTGTCGGGAGGTCAGCGCCAGCGTGTTGCCATCGCCAGGGCGCTGGTGAACAAGCCTTCCATCATTCTGGCTGATGAACCGACAGGAAACCTCGACAGCAAGACCTCTATAGATATCATGGCATTGCTTGATGCCATCCATAAAGCCGGCAATACGGTTATTGTTGTTACTCACGAAGAAGATATCGCAAGGCATGCAGAAAGAATAATCAGACTCTTTGACGGAGAGATCGCTTCTGATGTCAAAAATGCCGACCGGATAAAATATTCGTAAACAATCCATATTGCCTATGAAGATATATACCCGAACAGGTGATGATGGTACCACTTTATTGGCGGATGGACAAAGAGTCCCGAAATTTCATCCCAGGATAGAAGCTTGCGGAGCAATAGATGAACTCATTTCCTGGATAGGTCTTCTTCGGGGGATACGGGAAAATGAAAGCAGGATACAGACTTTTATACTTGTTCAGGATATCCTGATGCAAATCACAGCCATTCTGTCGAACCATGCTTGCAACAAAGAGGAAACAGATTATTGTCTCCCGGTACAAAAAGCAATCCTTATTCTTGAAAATGAGATAGATTCATTGCAGCAACGGCTTCCCCAATCCGCTCATTTCATCCTTCCCGGAGGCAATTTAGTTGTTTCATATTGCCATATTGCGCGATGTGTCTGCCGCAGGACAGAGAGAGCCATTTCCTTCCTCGGAAATACCGAGAATATTCCGCCATCAGCCGGCAAATTCCTTAACCGTCTCTCCGATTATTTGTTCGTTATAGCCAGAACATTAAGCATAGAACTTGATAATAAAGAAGTTGAGTGGCCGATCCGGGACCGGTAAAAACTTCATTTTTGCTATTGTTTATTAAATAAATTAATATATATATTTGCAATCTTTTTTTAAACAAAACCTAATCACGAGACATGTATTGGACACTTGAATTAGCATCAAAACTAGAAGATGCTCCATGGCCTGCCACTAAAGATGAGCTGATTGATTTCGCCATAAGGTCAGGTGCCCCGATGGAGGTAATTGAAAACTTACAGGAGATTGAGGATGAGGGAGATATTTATGAAAGCATTGAAGATATCTGGCCCGATTATCCAAGCAAGGATGATTTCTTCTTTAATGAAGATGAATATTAAAAATAAAAAGCCGGTGAAGAACCGGCCTTTTATTTTTTGAAAATATCCTCTCTTTTTTTAGGTCTCAGCTGATCCTGCCATGTAAATCCCTCAAGCCTCAACATAACAGGATCCACCTCCAAAGGTGGATCAATAACGCCTTCAGGATTCTGGTACTCAAATATCTCCGCTATCTTGCCATCCTCCACCAATATTTCGATCCTGGCACATTTTGCCTGGTTGACCCCTGCAACCTCCTCGCCGTCGAGAAGCCAGTAGATAGTCTCGCCGTTGCCTTCCACGTTTATCTTGTATAGCTCATTGTCCCTGAAATATCCTGTCAGCGACCTTCCCTTGACCTGGTTGAATCTTGTCTCATCTACCTGGCTTGTCACAAAGGCCGATGTATAGAGTTCAAGCCTGTCGGCCTGCCGGTTTCTGGTGAAAACGGCAATGGAATCGGAAACAAGCTGGTTTTCCTCCGACCATAGAACAGGCATGGTATAAAGTCTGATCACTGAATCGCGGAAGGAGTAGGAGAGGGAGTCGCATTTCGCCTGAAGGTCTTTGCTGTATATCCTGCAGCCATGATAAGCCCTCATCAGCCTGTAATCCTTCATCACAGAATCGGACCTGGTGACTGCGCTTATGGTGTCGGCATGAAGGAAAAGGGAGTCTTTTTCCGATACCTGGATGAACACGGCTCTCTTCGTGACCATGAATCTCTCAGGTGCTTCGTAGTACCAGGCATAGTCGCCCTGCACTATTATGTTGTTGGTGGTATCGGTGATGCTGGTATTGTTGAATGCAAACCCATATCCGTTAAGGTCATCATAAAACAGAGAGTCGCCCCTGATAACCTGCTTCCTGTTGTCGATGACTGCATTCTTCCATATCCTTGATATGTCATTTTTTGTATCATACCATCCCTTTTCACAGTAAAGGTAAATGCTGTCTCCCTCCATCTCGGAAGGACCAGTGAAAAAAGCCGTTTCAGTCTGAGTGTTGTAATCCATCGTATCGGCCTTCATTACATAATCGGGATTTACAATATTGACGCTGTCCTTGAAGTGAAAAAGATTCTGTGCCACATAGTAAATGCCAATGATGCTCGTAAGTGTGTTCTCTCCGTTGGTTATTCTTCCTCCCGTGTTGTAGCGGGCTATATCGTTGGCGACATCGTATTCCACTGCCTGTGTGAAAAGATGAGTCTCCTTATCAACCATCTCTACATTCCCGTGAACGGAAGCCTGACGGGTCATCCCGTCGTAGAAGAGACTGTCGCCATATAGATGCAGGGTGTCTCCCTGGTACATGTGGATCCTGCTGAAAGCCTTTACCTGGTTCAACCCCGGGTAAAACCATGCACTGTCGCATGTCATAAAAACATCCTCCTGTTTCAGGCTCACGTTCATCAGAAGCCTGGTAATCCTTCTTTCTGTTGATTTCTCGATTTCGTCGATACCCTCATCGGCATTCAGAACCTCTATCATTTTCTTACCGGGTTTCTGATCTTTCGGAAGATCCTGGCTGAAAAACGATTGAGAAATAAGGAAAATGCCCGTCAGAATGATGATCTTTCTGAACAAAACTGAATAAGACGATGATTGCAAAGCTGTTATTTCAGCCATCCCGATTCAAGAAATTTGCATGATTTGAATTCGTCACTGACCTTGATGTAGGTGGTCTCTATCTTTTCGGTTATCCATTTCTGGTATGATGCCTGCCTTTCCTTCATCAGAGCAGCATTATAGAAAAACTGGTAGTCATCCTTGAGGTTTGCCCTGTGTGCAGGGATCTCATTGTCAATCCTTACCAGCCTGAAAACAGTATTCCCGATTTCATCAACAGTCTGAAACGGTTCTGATATCTCGCCTACTTTCATATCCCTCACGACCATGTACATATCCCTGTCCAGTTCATCAAGTGAGAACCAGTTGATCCTCTCCGAAGGATTCGTGCTGACCATTTTCCCTCCGTTGATCCTGCTGTCCAGATGGCTTGAGAATCTCATCGCGGCATTTTCAAATTTCAGACTGTCCTTGCGAATTAACCTGGCTAAGCTGTCGAGCCTGGCCATAGCTTCCTCGGCATCCCCGGGCTGAACCTTGGGCCTGATCAGAATATGCCTTGTATTCAGGAGATCTCCTTTTTTGTCGATGATCTGGATTATATGGAAACCATACTTGGTTTCAACAATCCTTGAGACTGTATTTGGCGCCAGGCTCCATGCTGCATCAGCATAAGGCTTTTCCAGTTCTCCTTTAAGCTTGTATCCGATCTCTCCTCCGTTAATGTACGATCCGTCTTCCGAATTCTGAATGGCAAGTACCGAAAAACTCTTCCCGGCAAGGATCTGACTCCTGATATCCAGGAGCTTCTGCCGTGCTTCGGACTTGTTATCTTCACTTCTCGGCGGATCGAGCTGTATAAGGCTGATCTGAACCCTGGCAGGAATAACGGGAAGTGAATCTCTGGGTATAGTGTTAAAGTATCTCCTTACATCATTTGGAGTTATTTTCATGTCTGAAGTAATTGTTGACTGAACCTCAGATATGGTCTGGCTTTCCACAAGGGCTTTCCGGATGTCCCTCCTGATCTCCACCATGCTCTTGTTGAAATATTTCTCAAGCGCTTCTTCACTTCCTGCCTGTCTGATCGTTTCGTTGATCTGCATGTTCAGATCAGCCTCAACCATATCGTCTGTAACAATTACGCTGTCGATCCTGGCCTGGTCAAGAAACAGCTTGGATATGAGCAGCTCCTGAAAGGTATTGCATCTCAGATCCTCCAGACGGGCCCTTGGATTGTTTCTTTTTGCATCCATAGTACTGTTCTCTACATCCGACAGGTAGATCACCTCATTCCCTACAATCGCGGCAACTGACTCCACAAGCGTCTGTCCCTTTGCCGGGAAAACACAAAGCATTAATCCTGCAAGCAATGCTAAAGCTGTTATTTTTCTTTTCATATTATCAGAAAATCTTAAAAACGTTTTGCTTCAATCCTTCATTATAAATTCCATTCTCAAGTTCGCGCAGAAAATCAATACGGCGGTTGTTCCATATCATCCTCCGGATGTCTTCCGTCACGTACTCAAAGGGAGCAAGAGACCCCCTGAGCCTGTAATCTGCAATGGCTGCAAGACATACTGAAGATGAATCCCTTGTCTCGTGAAATTTGGTCCATCTCAGGAAGTTTTCCTGGTTGGCAAGCTCTTCCTTCATTTCAATGAACAACTTGTCCAGGGTTATCCAATCCTCATTGAAATCGTCGTACTTCTCGGCAAACTGATAGCACAGGCTTTCAAGTTCCTGCATATCAGCCTGCCTGTCAGACCTTATTAACGATCTGAATTTCCATATATCAGGGGTTTCGACCGGAAGCTTTATGAACAGAGCCTTTACAATATTGGAGGTCAGCATAAAGCTTTCCTCGTGATCCGAATAATAACGCTCCATTTCTTCGCGGGAGATGATCGTGTCCATTTTCTGCACCATCATCATGCTCTGATATTCATGAATAACCAGGTTGCTTTTAGTTTCAGCCATCTGGTAGTCTATTTCCTTCATCTGTTCGGCAGAGATATTAGCCGCTGCCTTCAGGAACAATAGTTCCCTTCTTGCCCACCTGTTTATATAGCTCTGAACGTAGGCAGCGCTGTCAGCGGGATTTGAGCCCTCCAGCCCGTTCATCGGAATCTCATCAAGGAAGAGAACCTTGTCGCCTGCTTTTGCCACGGTAACACGCCCCTGCTGGTTTCTGCCTGCCTGGCAGCCATACACAGCCAGTGCAATTAAAATTATGCAGAGTATCCTATTCATTTGCCAGTCTTCTTTTGACTTCTTCATAAACCTTATCATCAATTATTACAAGGTATCTGTTCTTTAATTCTTTGATCCATTCTTCTTCAAGCCATTCCTGGTAGCTCAGTATAACCTCAGCCTGCACCTCATTGAAGGACGGGGGTGAAGACGCGCTGCTTCCTTCAGCCGGGAATTTGTCCTTATTAAGTTCATAATGGCGCATCAGACCTGTCGTGTCATTCTGAATCCTGTTCCATACCTTGTCCGAAGATATTTCGAACAGGAGAATGCCGTCATGAAACTCCTTCATAAGATATTTGAAGTCGGGATGCTTTCTTTCAAGTACCGAATCCTCGTATTTCATTATTTCCTCCGAAGAAATAGCTTCAATTGATAAATCGATGAAGCGATCAGGATTCAATTGTGCCGGATTGCTGCCCGGATTTTCAAGCTGTGATGCAAAAGCGGCTGCCGACAGACTCCGGTCCGCGAAGGTATAGATATTCCCTTTCGGCATATTCCGGTCCGGATACTTTGCTTTGCCCCTTATTATCAGTGTGTCTGTGTTTTTTACAAACCAGTTTCTTACTGAACGGTCAACAGTGAAATCATATTCAACACGAAGCCTGTCGATAAAGGATTTTTTGCCCAAAGCCACGAGTTCCGACTGGTTAAGCCGGCTTTCCAGGAAGGGCTTCACTTCTTCGTATGTGCCCGGAGCTTTTCTGTCCAGGAGTTTTATTATGTGAAAGCCGTACGCCAGCCTGAGCGGCCTGGTATAATCTCCTGTATCCTTTATCGCGAATGCAGCTTCCGAAAAATCATTTACTATCTCCCCAACACCAAACCAGTTCATTTCTCCTCCATTGACAGCCGTTTCCCTGTGGTCGGAATATTCTGACGCGAGTTTCGCGAACGATTCTCCCTTGCCGAGCCTTTCATACAGTTGATTTATCTCGTTCTCAGCCTTGAGATACGCTTGTTCTTCCGATCCCGGTGCAACTGATTTCATGATATGTGCAACCCTGATCTTGCCCCTGGAAGGTCTTCGATCGATCACTTTGATAATATGATAACCGAATGGGGTTCTGACAGGCTCTGAGATCGTACCGGGCTGAAGACTGTAGACAGCATCTTCGAAAGGAGTGATCATCTGGAAAACAGTGAAATAGCCAAGATTTCCGCTATTGACGGCAGCCGATTTGTCATCGGACCTGCTTTTTGCCACTTCGGCAAACGGCTCGCCCCCAAGCAGGCTCTTCCTTATGCTGACAGCTTTATCAAATGCCCTGAGGCTGTCATCAGGAGAGGCATCTGCCCTGCAGCTGACCAGTATGTGCGATGCATTGATCTCTTCCATATACCTCTGGTAGGCTTTCCTCAGCGTTTTTTCCTTTATGTCGGGATCGATCAGCCATGTCTGGGCCAGCTGCTGCCTGTACCCGTTAAGTTCCTCCCTGAAGGCCTTGGTGGTGTCATACCCGTGTTCCATTGCATCAGCAACCTTCAGTTTGAAGGCTATGAACTGCTGAAGATACTCGCCGGTTTCAATCCTGTAGGCCGGATCGAGACTTTTATTGAACATTCTTACGAATTCACCGGCCTCGACATCCATTCCTGCCACGGTCATAAGTATCTTTTCATCGGCACCTTGAGAAAGGCCGGCTGAAAGAGACAGAATGAACAGCGTGTGAATCAGGATTGTTTTTTGTCTCATGGCCTTGAGAAGAGATCCTTTATTCTATTGACTTCCTGCTGTAGTTCGGCGATTCCCTCGTGATTGCCACATCGTGCGGATGGCTTTCAATTATACCTGAATGAGTGATTCTCGTGAATTTGCTTTCTGCCTTGAGAGCTGCAATGTTCCTGGCGCCCACGTAACCCATCCCGGCCCTCAGTCCGCCCATCATCTGGAATATGACTTCCGACAGTGTGCCCTTGTGTGGAACCCTGGCTTCAATACCTTCCGGAACCAGCTTGCGGATATCATCTTCCATATCCTGGAAATACCTGTCCTTGGAACCCTGCTGCATGGCCTCTATCGATCCCATACCCCTGTATGCCTTGAATTTCCTCCCGTTGTATATGATGGTGTCACCCGGTGATTCCACCACTCCGGCAAACAGCGAACCGGCCATGATCGAGTCAGCGCCGGCTGCCAGCGCCTTGATTATGTCGCCTGAATACCTTATTCCCCCGTCGGCAATAACCGGTACTCCCGATCCTTCAATAGCCTTTGCTACATTGTAAATGGCGCTTAGCTGAGGAATACCGACTCCCGCGATGATCCTTGTCGTGCAGATGGAACCCGGACCTATACCCACCTTTACTGCATCAGTGCCTTCGTCCACAAGTCTTTTTGCAGCTTCGGCAGTACCAATGTTCCCGGTAACCACTTCCATCGGCGGATATGTCTTCTTGATTTCCTTCAGTATCCTGATCACGCTCTTGGTATGCGCGTGAGCCGTATCGATTACAATAGCATCAACCCCGGCTTTTACAAGGGCTTCAACTCTCTGCATGGTGTCGGATGCAATGCCGACCGCTGCTGCCACTCTCAGCCTTCCCTTTTCGTCCTTGCATGAATTCGGACGATCCTTCATCTTGGTAATGTCCTTGTAAGTAATAAGTCCTGTCAGCTTGCCCGACTCATCAACCATGGGCAACTTTTCTATCCTGTGTTTCTGAAGGATGCGCGCTGCAGCCTGCAGATCAGTCTGATGATTCGTTGTAATGAGATCTTTAGTCATGACCTCGGTGATCTTCTTGCTCTTGCTGTTCTCGAACCTCAGATCCCTGTTGGTGACTATCCCTTTCAGTATTCCACCGGAGTCAATAACCGGAATGCCCCCGATCTTGTATTCGGTCATCAGCTTTATTGCCTCGCCGACTGTTGCATCGAGGCCTATCGTGATGGGATCGAAGATCATTACGTTTTCAGCCCTCTTGACCCTCTTAACCATGGAAGCCTGATTATGGATGGGCATGTTTTTGTGGATTACGCCGATGCCCCCTTCCCTTGCTATCGCGATTGCAAGCTCATCCTCGGTAACAGTGTCCATGGCTGCAGAGACTACCGGAGTATTTATCTTTATGTTCCTGCTGAACATAGAGCTGATATCAACCTCTATGGGAAGCACTTCGGAATAGGAAGGAACAAGAAGAACATCATCAAAGGTCAGACCTTCGAAAAGTATTTTATCCTCAATAAAAGACATCGCGTGATCCTTTTGGTTTTTGTGGCCGCAAATTACTAAAAAATTAACCACTCTGAAAACTTGTTGCTACATTTGTATATGCCCCGCCAGACAGTAACAATCGAACAGTGCAGGAAGATCCTGACAAGGTACTGGGGATTTGCTTCCTTCAGACCTCTTCAGGAGGATATTATCCGTTCGGTAACTGAGGGCAGGGATACCCTTGCCCTGATGCCGACGGGAGGCGGCAAATCGATAACCTTCCAGGTGCCGGCGCTTGCAATGCAAGGAACCTGTCTTGTCATCACTCCCCTTATAGCCCTTATGAAGGAACAGGTCAACCGGCTAAACAGCCTCGAGATCCGGTCGCTGATGATTCATTCAGCAATGACCAGGGAGGAAATTGACATCACTATCGAAAATTGCATTTACGGCGATTATAAATTCCTTTACGTTTCGCCCGAGAGAATATCCACGCCTTTGTTCAGGAACAGGGTTGGCAGAATAAACCTTTCACTCGTTGCCGTCGATGAGGCTCACTGCATTTCGCAGTGGGGCTACGATTTCAGGCCGTCGTACCTGAAGATAGCTTCTCTGAGGGAGATAATTGATCCCGAAGTGCCCTTCCTGGCACTAACGGCTACGGCCACTGCCCAGGTGGTGAATGATATAATGGAGAAGCTTGAATTCAGGGAAGCTAATGTGCTCAGAACAAGCTTCGCGAGGAAAAACATCTCCTACCTTGTCCGAAGGGTAGAGGAAAAAGGTACATATCTTCTGAAAACACTGAGCAAAGCCGGCGGAAGCGGGATAGTATATGTCCGCAGCAGAAAGAGAAGCAAGGAAGTGGCGGAAATGCTGGTAGCCAACAATATAAAGGCCGACTTCTATCACGCGGGCCTTCCCGATGAGCTGAGAGACAGAAAACAGGCATCCTGGTCGGCCGGAAAAACCCGAGTAATAGTTGCTACCAACGCGTTTGGAATGGGGATAGACAAGGCCGACGTTCGCTTCGTGATCCACTGGGATACTCCCGATTCAATAGAGAATTATTTTCAGGAGAGCGGTAGGGCCGGCAGGGACGGTAAACCTGCATGGGCTGTGCTATTGTATTCTCCTTCCGACAGAACGCGTCTCGGCAATTCACTTCGCCTGAAATTTCCCCCGGTCGACAGGATCAAGGATGTGTACGAAGCTCTCTGCAATTATCTTATGGTACCACTTGGTTCGGGCAAAAACAATGTATTTGACTTCAATATGTCGGAATTCGTTTCGAGATTCCGGCTTCCGGTAATCGAGACTTACAACAGCCTTGCATTCCTGCAGCGGGAAGGATACGTGGAATTCACGGAAGAAATTAACAATCCTTCACGGGTACATTTTATAGTGGGACGCGACGACCTGTACAAGTTCCAGGTTGCCAATGAGGCATTCGACGGATTCATAAAACTTCTCCTCAGGTCATACACCGGCATGTTTACCGAATTTGTAGCAATAAATGAGGATTCCCTTTCAAAAAAGGCAGCCATAACCCGCGACACGGTTTATAATTTCCTTGTGAAACTGGCATCGATGCACATAATCAGGTATATCCCCGGGAAGAATACTTCGCTGGTAATATTTACGGAAGAGCGTCTTGAAAGAAAGGCTCTTATGATTTCTCCCGAAAACTATCTTCACGTCAGGGATAAATACGAGACCAGGCTCAATAAAATGATCGACTATGCCGAATCGGCCAACAGATGCCGGGTGGTAATGCTTCTCGATTATTTCGGAGAGGAATCGGACCGCTGCGGGACCTGCGACATCTGCCGCGAAAGAAATGAACTTGATCTCAGTAAATATGAATTTGACATCATTCTTGAAGAGATAAAAAACATCCTTTCCGAACAATCACCCGATCCCGCGGAACTCGTGAAACAGATAAACCAGCCAGAGGAAAAGGTAATAAAGGTTATCCGCTGGCTCCTCGATCACAACAAGATAACCCATGACAGCAACCGCGGGCTGATATGGAGGAAATGACTGACGGTACACGGATAGCGGTCCCGTACAATCTTCGCTATAATCTCATTGCATGAGACCTGCAAGATCCCGCGGAGCGGGACTTCGTAGTTTCACTCCTCAGCTTGCAAGACTTGCACGGCCTGCAAGACCTGTCTCTGCCCCCCGTGCCAACCACCGCGGGGTTTTAACTTCTATCTTATCACCTTCGTGTTGCCTCCTTTCTCCATATTAATATCAACAACGGCATTCGTTTTCCATGCCCCGCGGGTAAAATCGGGAACCGGAACCGGATACGACCTGCTCTCCACCGACCATTCGCTCAAAGGAGCAATAGCGCTCCAGAGCGCTGCATCATATACATCCTGATCAAGCGGAAGCCCGTTGCGCAGACAGTCGATAAGCCTCCAGTTCTCTAGAAAGTCCATCCCGCCATGACCTCCGACCTGTTTGGCCAGTTCCCCGACTTTCTTTACGATTGGAGGGGTGTATTTCTCCTCGAGAGCTTTCATTTCATTATCATCAACCCATTCGTCGCCGATGGAAATCTTTGCCGGAAGAGGATACTTCAGGGCGGCAGCCTTTGTACCGCTTACCTTGTGAATCCGGGAATAAACATTTGGAGAGCTTACATCATGCTGGATCATTATGGTCCTGCCTTTTTCAGTAAGGATGGTCGTGGTGGTCATATTCCCCCTGTATTTCCTGCCGACGTATTTTTTGTAGAAAGAATCAGTTGCCGCGAGATCCTTTGCAGTGTTGTTCATCTGGAAGTCGGCGCTCATAACCGATACCAGGAAATTCATCCTGTCGCCCCTGTTAATATCCATGATCTGGCAGATCGGACCAAGTCCGTGAGTCGGGTAGAGATTCCCTCTTCGGGTGGAGTTTTCCTCGAGCCGCCACATCTCCCAATAGGCTTCCTTGTTAAAGTTGCTGCCCAGCAGGTTGTGAATGTAAGCGCCTTCGCCGTGTACAATGTCGCCGAAGAAACCCTGTCTTGCCATGTTCAGCGTAAGTAGTTCGAAAAAGTCGTAGCAGCAGTTTTCCATCATCATGCAATGCTTCCTTGTCCTTTCCGAAGTCTCAACCAGCTGCCAGCATTCATCAACAGTTATGGCTGCCGGTACTTCCACTGCCGCATGCTTGCCCTGCTCCATGGCGTAAATGCACATCTCCGCGTGCATGTTCCACGGCGTGCATATGTAGACCAGGTCGATATCGTCCCTCTCGCACATCTTTTTCCATCCTTCAGGATCGCCGGAATACAGGACCGGCTTGAAACCGGAGGGCTCTATGAGCTTTCTTGTCTTTTCTACTTCCGCGGGAACAACATCGCAAAGGGCACGGATATCAACACCTTCAATGTAGCTCATACTCCTGACATGGCCAGGACCCCTGTTGCCAAGTCCTATAAAGCCTATTCTTACTTTGTCGAGACGCGGGGCAGCGTAACCCGACATGTTGAATACCTGACTGCCCGGCCTTGATACTAAGCTGTTTTCATTGCCCAATGCTTTTAACAGACTGCCTCCGGCTAAGCCTAACCCGGTCAGTCCGCTTATTTTTAGAAAATCTCTGCGATTGCTTTTCATAAGTATATATTTTTGATTTTAAATGATTCCCCGCTTGAGCGGGGAAACCCACATGTATGAATATCATATAAATATGTGCATTTGATACATTTAATACATGTGGGTTTCTATATGCCCAAGGAAATACGGCATTAATATTATTTTCCTGTGATTATGATACGGCAGGAAGTCCGTGTTTAAAGCTCCGTCAGCCGGAGATTCCTCCACCTTACCTTTATGCCTCCGCCACTATGAATCTGGAGTAGTATTCTTCCCTTGCCCTGACCGATCTTTTCATCATTCATGTCGGTCATCACCTCACCATTGAGCCAGGTTGTTATCTTGTCACCCACAACCTTGATCCTCATCGTGTTCCATTCTTTCATCTTCAGGATGTTCTCTTTCTCGTCAGGGATCTGATAAATCCATCCCCTTCCGTACGATTCATATATGCCTCCGGTATCATTTCCGGGAGGGGCTACTTCCACCTGCCATCCTGATATTTGTACACCGGTTCTGATATAGGAACGGATAAACACTCCGCTGTTGCCGTTTGCCTCCTGCTTGAACTCGAGGCTAAGGTCGAAGTCATTGTAATACTTCCTCGTTCCCAGATATCCGTATTCCTTGTCAGGACCGCTTTCGCACACAAGTTCGCCATCTTTTACATACCATAGTTCGGTTCCGTAAATCTCCCAACCGGTAAGGTCAGTGCCGTTGAACAGGTTTTCCTCTTTCGGTTTCCTGGGCAATTCCTTGATCTTCATATTCCTGAACCATACCCTGTTGCCATGGTCCTGAAGGGCGATTACCCCGCTTCTTGCAAGACCGTATTCAGGGGCATTGTCCCACTTGCCGCTGTTTTTCCTGGCGAACCAGTCTTCCGTCCAGGCTTCAAATTCAATAACCTTCTGACCATTAAGCCAATGCTCCACGTGACCGTTGTCAAAAACTATCCTGGAATTGTTCCATTTCATAGCCTTGTTCAGAACCTTTTTCGAGGGATCGCAGGTGTACATGGCGTAGTCGGCAGCGGCTTTCTGCCACTCCTCAATGGGTTCCGGAAATCCGAAATCATCAATTAACTGGTATTCCGGACCGGTTACATAGGGAACATTCAGCTCGGGCCTTTCGACCACATGATAGAGCAGACCGCTGTTGCCTCCTTCAGATATCATCCAGTCAAAATCAATAATGAAGTTTTCATACTCCCTGGTAGAGACAATATAACCTGTACTGTCGCTGCCAAGCCCGAGAGAGGTAAGCAATCCCTTTTCAACCTTCCAGGGTGCAATATCCACTTTCTCACCTTTGAAGTCACGCCATCCGTCAAGCGTGCTGCCATCGAACATAAGCGACCAGCCATCAGCGATCTCCTCTGGTGTCAGCACATTGATCTTCTTCCCGCAGCCTGAAAATATCATTCCGGCCATAAGAATTAACAAAAAAACAGAGAGGTTCTTTTTCATCATAATATAGTTTTGAATTTGGTTTTTAATGGTGACCCGCTCAGACGGGAGAACCCACATGATTGAAAACAATACAAATACATGTTTGTATATCTGATACATGCGGGTTTCATATTTGTCATTGTCTATGTTGGTCTATATTTCATCCGGAGCCCCCGGCATGGGTTCAGAGCCCTTAAAGTTATCAAACTTTAATTCTTTTTGGGCTACTCTTGGTACATTTTCCCTAATTTTGCTGGTCTGATTATTTAAATTAGCATGACCAGCAAGAATGATCCGCTTTATTCCAGTAATGTGGTCGGGTTTACCGCTGCTGCAATCGAATTCTGCAAATATGCAGAGAACGCTGGACGGATGAAGGGAGAGGAACTGCTCAGGATCCTTCAGCGCATCCTTCCTTACCTTTATGTAAAGGCTTCCCTGCTGCCCTCACTCGAACCCTGGTTTGATGACGGTAACGAGAAATTCGTAACTGAAGCCGACTGGTTCAGGATACATGATGAACTCAGGGACAAATTCGGCACTGCCGATGACTATATTGATCTGGCCGACGAAAAGTTCAACGAGGCTGAAGGACCTGTCGTTTCAAGCATATCGGAAAATATGGCTGATATTTATCAGGATATCAAGAATTATTTGCTGCTGTACCAGACGGGTACCCCGGAAGTGATGAATGACGCCGTGTGGGAATGCAGGCTCAATTTCGAGAATTACTGGGGACAAAAATTGCTTAACTCGCTGAGAATTATACATAAATTTATTTATTCGGGAGAAGAAATCGGAAAGGTGGAACCTCGGAACGCTGAAACAAGAAAGACTTCCGACTGGTTTATAACAAGAAGGCAAAAGGATTTAAGGGGAAATGGAAAATAAAGGATACGCGGAAACTATTACGGAGGAAGAACTAGGCGCAATTGAACTTTCCTGGTTCAGGGGCGAAATTGTGCTGGTGGAGGATATGCAAACCTTCAATCGAACATTCCCAAGACTGAAAGGATCAAAGGTTCTGGGCTTTGATACTGAAACAAAGCCTTCATTCAGAAAAGGCAGAAAAAACAAGGTGTCCCTTATACAGCTGGCAAATGAAGAGCTTGCATGCCTTGTCAGGATAAATAAAATCGGAATACCCCCCAGGCTTGCCGGCCTTCTGGCAGATGAAAAAATAATAAAAGCCGGCGTGGCTGTTCATGATGACATCCGCTTCCTTAAAAGCGTCAGAGGATTTGAACCGTCAGGCTTCGTCGACCTCCAGAAATTCGTGAGAGATTATGGTATAAAGGCTTCCGGTTTGAAAAAGCTTGCGGCCATCGTCTTGGGCTTCAGGATATCAAAACGCCAGCAGGTAACCGACTGGGAAGCCGAACAACTCTCCGAAGCACAACTGGTATACGCGGCAACCGATGCCTGGGTATGTCACCAGATATACAAAAAGCTGCTTAATGGAAATTAAAATAGTCCTGAAATCAGGAAAGGAACAGTCTGTAAAACGGCTTCATTCATGGATATTTTCAGGAGCCATCAAACAGATTTACGGAACACCTGCCGAAGGAGATATAGTAAAGGTATTCGACAACCAGAACAATTTTCTCGCGGTCGGCCATTACCAGCCCGGGTCAATTGCTGTCAGGATACTTTCCTTCGCTGATACGGAACCCGATCAGGCTTTCTTCCGGAATGCCGTTGAACGGGCATTTGAATTCAGAAAGGCTGCCGGACTGGCGGGCAACCCTCAGCTTAATGTCTTCAGACTTATCCACGGGGAGGGTGACGGCCTGCCCGGACTTATCGCCGATTATTACAACGGGGTTGTGGTGATGCAGGCTCATTCAGTAGGCATGTACAGGATCAGAAAGATGCTGGCAGAAATATTCAGGGGACTGGACGGTCTGGAAGTCAGGGCCGTTTACGACAAGAGCGGACCGACAATTCCTTTCATGTCGGGAATTAAGGCGGAAAATGAATACCTGTATGGCGATTCGGGACCTGATATCGTTACTGAGTACGGCTTAAGGTTTAAAGTCGACTGGATTGGCGGACAAAAAACCGGATTCTTTATCGATCAGAGGGAGAACAGGAAGCTTCTTGGCGAATTCACCGGTAACAGGAAAGTTCTTAATTTGTTCGGCTATACCGGTGGATTTGCAGTATATGCAATGAAGAATGCCCGTATCGTCGACAGTGTTGACAGCTCTGTCCAGGCCGCCCGATTGGCCGATGAAAACGTGAAACTCAACTTCGGCAACGACCCCAGGCATACTTCGATACAGGCCGATGCTTTTGAATATCTGGACGGGATAAATGGGAAATACGACCTTATAGTTCTCGATCCGCCGGCTTTTGCAAAACACAATAATGTGCTCGACAATGCCCTCCAGGGATATAAAAGGCTTAATATGAAAGCTATTCAGATGATAAAGCCGGGAGGTATTATCTTTAGCTTCTCATGCTCCCAGGTGGTAAGCAGGGAAAATTTCAGGAAATCCGTGTTTGCAGCAGCGGCGAATACCGGAAGATCCGTCAGGATTCTTCATCAGATGAGCCAGCCGCCAGATCACCCGGTAAATATTTACCACCCGGAAAGTGAGTACCTTAAGGGACTGGTTCTGTATGTGGAGTGAGAAACTTATAAATTGAAAATCTGAAAACCTGAAAATGGAATCGAACAAGAATATAAAGTTGATTGCCGCGAGGCTTGGCCTGCACGACTGGCAGGTTGAGAATACCATCCGTCTGATGGACGACGGTGCAAGCATCCCCTTCATAGCCCGTTACAGGAAAGAGATGACGGGAAGCCTCGATGAGGTCCGGCTGCTTCATATCAGGGATGAATACACCCGGCTTAAGGAACTTGACGCCAGGCGTGAAACCATAATCAGGACGATCGAAGAACAGGAGAAGATGACTCCCGAACTCCGTGAAAGGATCGATGCGGCACTTACTATGGCCGAACTGGAGGATATATACCTTCCATACAGGCCGAAAAGACGCACAAGGGCAACCATTGCAAGGGAAAAAGGCCTTGAGCCGCTTGCTGCAATTATTATGGAACAGAAGGAGAACAACCCCTTCCTGAAAGCTGAAGAATTCCTTAACGACATGGTGAAGAGCGTTGAAGAGGCTGTGGCTGGGGCATCCGACATAATTGCCGAATGGGTGAGTGAGGATGAAAAAGCAAGAAAACAGCTAAGACGGCTCTACGAGAAGGAAGCGGTCATTTTCTCCAAAGTGGTTAAGGGAAAGGAAAGCGAAGGAATAAAATTCAGCGATTATTTCGACTGGTCCGAACCGCTCAGGAAATGCCCCTCACATCGAATTCTGGCTATGAGAAGGGGAGAGGATGAGGGTATGCTCAGGCTTTCGGTTGAACCGGACGAGAAAAATGCCGTTGACTTGCTGTTCTCGATATTTATCAGGGGGAAAAATGCTTCCTCTGAACTGGTCGAAACTGCTGTCAGGGATAGCTGGAAAAGACTCCTTGCCTCGTCGATGGAAACGGAATTCAGGAACATATCAAAGGAAAAAGCCGACCATGAAGCTATTGAGGTTTTTGCCGATAACCTGAAACAGCTTCTGCTTGCACCTCCGCTTGGAGAGAAGAATGTTCTTGCAATCGACCCGGGCTTCCGGACAGGTTGCAAGGTGGTCTGCCTCGACCGCCAGGGAAACCTTCTTCACAATGAAACTATATACCCGCATCCGCCGCAGAACGAGACCGCCCTGTCGGTCAAGAAGATACTGACGCTTGTAAATGCATACAAGATTGAGGCAATAGCAATCGGAAACGGTACGGCAAGCCGCGAAACAGAAGAGTTTATAAAATGGGTGAAACTTGACAGGAATATCCAGGTCTTCGTGGTTAGCGAAGCCGGAGCCTCGGTTTATTCGGCATCAAAGGTGGCCCGCGAGGAATTCCCCGACTACGATGTTACCGTCAGAGGCTCGGTGTCAATAGGGAGAAGACTGATGGACCCGCTCGCCGAACTGGTAAAGATCGATCCGAAATCGATAGGAGTAGGACAGTATCAGCATGATGTTGATCAGCAAAAACTTCAGAGTTCACTGGATGAGGTTGTTGTAAGCTGCGTCAACGCGGTGGGAGTGGAAGTGAATACGGCGAGCAGGCATCTTCTTACCTATGTGTCGGGACTTGGTCCGCAGCTTGCACAGAACATAGTGGATTACCGGACTGCCAACGGTCCTTTTGCTTCGAGAACTGAACTGATGAATGTGAAGAGAATGGGAGCAAAAGCATTCGAACAGTGCGCCGGCTTCCTGAGAATAAGGAATGCTGAGAATCCTCTCGATTCAAGCGCCGTTCACCCGGAAAGCTATCATATTGTTGAAAAAATGGCTGCCGATCTTGGATGCGGCATCAGGGAACTGATGACAAACGATGAAAAAAGGAAGGCGATCAGACTTGAGAAATACATCACGCCATCAACCGGATTGCCTACTCTGAAGGACATTATGGAAGAACTGGCCAAACCGGGAAGGGACCCGCGTTCCACTATAAAGGAATTCCGTTTCGCGGATATTCACACAATGGAGGATCTTGTTCCAGGAATGATAGTCCCCGGAATTGTGACTAATGTTACAAAATTCGGTGCATTCGTTGATATCGGGATCAAGCAGGACGGGCTGGTGCATATATCAAATATGAGCAGCAGCTACGTGTCCGATCCCTCAAAAGTGGTTAAGCTTCATCAGCATGTCATGGTGAAAGTTCTGGATGTAGATATTGAAAGGAGACGGATCCAGCTTTCCATGAAAGGCCTCGATAAGAAATGACCGGGACTTAAGCCTTTTTTCCCTGCTTCATTCTATCCCGATCAGCTTTCTGAGCTCACCGATGTGCTTCTCGTGTATCCCTCTGGGCAGTGTATTGTACTTTTTGCAAAGCGAAGCCGCGTATCCGACCGCGACTCCCATCTGGCCCGTGGTATGCATTACCCTCGGACCTCCCAGCCCGACATGCGAACAACTGAAACACCGGCCGGCCATGAAAAGATTTCCTATGTTTACCGAGTACAGCGACCTGTAGGGTATATAATAGTGATCTACCTTGTAGTACAGGGCTTCCGAGAGGAAGTCGGGCATACTGCTGTCGGTCTCTTTCTGCTGATAATGGACATCAACGGTTCTTGTTTCCATTGCCACGGCATCGGGAAATTCAGTCATATTCTTTTCATCATTGAAGGTGTAAATGTAATCGCCCTTCAACCTCCTCGATTCCCTTTTGCCGAGAAGATATCCAACCCATTCCAGTCCTGTATTTGCATTCGCCTCTTCCTTCTTCGCGTTGCTGAAGGAACCATATATGGCTTTCAGCATATGGTCGCGTATATACTCCGCGTCATCAACCTGGTGCAGGTCATCCCTCGAGAATTCCCACTTCCATGTTCCTGATGTTGCCGAATAATCGCCGGCTACTTCCATTGCCCACGGTACCTCCGGGAATTCCACCGGAATTCCGGCATCGTAGCTTCTCCAGAGAACAGATGCTCCCATAACCTTGTTGTCGGCTTTGGCCGGGCTCCATAGCTCACCGTGTTCCTGCCAGTTTTCACCGTAATGCGAAGAATCCTCCCTTCCGTACATGTATTCGGCTCCGGCCCAGTAGCCTATCCAGCCGTCGCCCGTGCAATCGGCAAACAATGGAGCCTTGAAGCGCATCCTCTGTCCTGTTGCGGTCTGCCTGGCATCGATAGAGCTTATAATGCCGTCGGATGTGTTCGCTGTGTATGCCCGCCAGTTAAGAAAGAGCCTTATGTTGTCGTATTTCGCTATATTATCATGCCTTTTTCTGTCGTCCTTCATGGCTTCCGGAGAACCGTTAGGCCACCAGACAGTATTGAGCATGCTTATTATCCTGTCCGATTTCCAGCTTATGCCCTCGGTATGGACACGTATCTCGCTGCTCGCGTTTCCGCCCAGCACCGGTCTGTCGTGAACTAATGCAACCAGAAGTCCCTGCTCAGCTGCCGCGATTGCTGCCGCACAACCGGCAATTCCTCCTCCGGTTATTACCAGGTCAAACTCTGCTGTTCTCTCGGGTGCATCCGCTTCATAGAGAAGCTTTCTTCTCCACGCGGCCAATTCATCATTTTCCGTAGGAGGAGCCGCTTTTCTGCTGCTAAGGTAAATTGCATCGCACCTGCCTTCGAATCCTGTCAGATCCCTGAGCTCTATTTTCATAGCCGGGTCTTTTACAGTCACTTTTCCTGCATACTGCCAGTGCCATGTTTCCTCTTCTGTTCCGAGAATGCTTTCAAGTTCATTCCCGTTTATCAAAAGTTTAAATCTGCCGGGAGCTTCCCAGTTGCCCTTGGCCCAGTTACGGGTCCTCACCCATACATGATATTTTCCGGATGCGGGAATGGTCACGGTGGTGGATGCGTTTTCAACCGGTTTGCCAAGACCATGAGCAAGCAGATAGGCTGAACCCATCTGCTCCGTAAACTGAGGGTCGACAAACCAGCCGCCCTTTTCGCGGAACGACTCGGCTTCAACAAGCAGTTCATGGTGTTGTTCGTGTCCGCATGATACTGTAAGCACTAGCATAAAAACCAGGGATGGGAACAGTACCTTCATAACAGGCTTGTTTAATTCATTAAGGAGCAGGTATCATTATGCCTGCCGGAGCAGCGTTTCTTATTTCAACTACAGGCTTGAAAGGTACGCGGGTATTCATCGTCGCGGCATTCCAGGCAAAGGAAGCCGTGATAATGGCATTGTGACGGAGATCATCCAGGGATAGTCTTTCCCAGGTGTCCATCACCGTATGGTATCCGCGCCCGTATTCAATCTCATCCTGTATAAACTGAAATGCAGGAAGTCCCAGCGCGTCAAATGTCTGATGGTCTGTTCCTCCGGTGTTCCTTATCGAGATAGTGGAGGCGCCCATGTCTTCAAAAGGTCTGAACCACTCCTCGAAGATGGGTCTTGCCATATCATTGCCCTGGAGATAGATTCCCCTGTATTTGCCGCTTCCGTTGTCCATGTTGAAATAGACGGCAAACTTGTTGTAATCAGGCTTGTGTGCCCTTGTCTGAGCATCGGCAAGATATTTGTTCGCGTATCCTCTTGAACCAAACAACCCCTGTTCCTCACCTCCCCACAGTGCAACCCTGATTGTCCTTTTTGGAGCAACTCCCAGACTCTTGATGATCCTCAATGCTTCCATCATTACAATGCATCCCGATGCATTGTCGGCAGCGCCTGTCCCGCCATGCCAGGAGTCGAAATGCGCACCCAGTAGCACGACTTCATCTTTCAGGACTTTGTCGCTTCCGGGAATCTCACCGATTACATTATAAACCTTCGGACTTGGAAAGAACTTGTTCCGGATCTCTACTTCCATCTCAACCCTTATACCATTCCTTATCAGCCTTTCCATCCTGCCGTGTGCCTCTACGGGAAGGCTGAGTTCAGCTATGGGTTCGGGATCGCCTGATTTATAGCTGACGCCGGTTGACCTTGGTACGTTGAATATTCCCGAACTGTTCAGTATAACGGCAGCACCTTCTGACTTTATAAGCTCAGTTATCTTTGTCCTGAGAGCCCTCTGAGCCATGTACTGGGCAAAATCTCCCTGCATCGGCCTTCTTCCCTGGCGGGTTTCAGCCATGGCAAGCTGTTCAAGCTCCTCTTCGGTGTACCTGCTTGCCAGAGGCTCATAACTTACCACATACCCCGATGTTGAAGGTATCATAACTATTTTGCCGCTTAATTTCCCCTTGTATTTTTCGAGATCGGCTTCATTATTCACATCAACCAGAACTACCTCCGACCTGACAAAACCGGGAGTGCTTCCCGTCCATGCCACAGGATTGCATGCGAAATTTGAATAGTAGGGGGCAGTCATCGCGGCATAGGTTTTCAGATTGTCCCACCCGCCGCGGCTGAAGTCACCGGCTTCCTCAATCCTTACATTCTGGAATCCAAGTTCTTCCATCTTATTTTTTGCCCATTCATTTCCCCTGGTGCCACCCGTCGATCCGGTCAGCCTGGGACCTGAAAGATCCGTTAGACCAAAGGCCAGATCTTCAATGGCCGAATTCCTTGTACCTTCCTGCTTAATCTTGTAAACCATGCTCAGATCGACTTTCTCGGTCTGGGCCATAAGCATTACAGGCAAAATCATGAGAAGCATTGCTCCCGTGAAAAGTCTTTTGGATTTCATCTTTTTGTCCTTCATCTTTTTGTCCTTAGGATTATTAGTGAGCCCAAATGTAGACAAAAGAAATACAGAGTAAGGACATGAAAGAGATTTTAACAATAGTTAACGTTGCTAAGGCTTTCATTGGCGGGACAAACGGCCCCCTGGGGTTGGGGGTAAAGTCCCTTTTATTAACAACCCATTAATTCCCAATTTAAATCCACCCCTAAATTCTCAAATCAAACTCACCCCTAAATCCCAAATCAAACCCACCCCTAAATCCCCCACAGGGGGACTTGAAATCCCTGATAACTAGAAAATTTGTACCTTAAAGATCAGAAAACTACCATTACATGGTTCTTTAAGCCCCTGGGGGTTGGGGGTAACTTACCACCCCTGTCTTTCAACTAAAACCACGACATCGGTTATAACCAATATCCCTGATGCTCATTTTTTTGTAATTTTGGACACCGTAACGGACTTTAATATATGAATGTCGAACATGAAGAACAGAATCAGTTCCTCGGATACTAGTTCTTTTCCGGCCTTTTCGGGGGAGGAACCGGGCTTCGGCGGTGCTGAAAGAGCGGCACAGCTTTTCCCCTCTGGGGGAAACGGGAAAGGGGGTAAAAGGATGATTGATGATTTTCTGAACTTACTATTAATTCATGTATGATCTACCCCGAAAACTTTGAAACCAAGATTGGATTTGACAGGATACGCCGGCTTGTTTCCGATTACTGCCTTAGTGAAATGGGAAGGGAAAAAGCTGAACAGATCAGCTTTGAGACTGACCATGAAATTATAAGCTTCAATCTGTCAGCCACCTGGGAATTCCAGAAGATAATCAGGTTTGAAGACTATTTTCCTTCGGAGCATTATTACAATATCGCCGCATCACTTAACAAGATAAGGATAGAAGGCTCATTCCCTGAGGTTAATGAAGTATTTGATCTGAAAAGATCGGTCGGGACCGTAAAGGAGGTGATCACTTTTTTCAGGAAGAAGGATGACAGGGATTATCCCTCGCTGAAATCGGTGTGCGGAAGGGCGAAATTCTATCCCTATGTGCTTGATGCTGCCGACAGGATAATAGACAGGGAAGGCAGGATACGAGATAATGCCTCACCCCGGCTGAAGGAGATCAGGGATGAGATCGTCAGTAAAGGACATCTGGCATCGAAAAGGCTGGCTTCCATACTGAAACAGGCCCAGGCTGATGGCATAGTCGATTCCGACACTGCAGCATCGGTCAGAAACGGCAGGGGAGTGATCCCGGTTAATACTTTCGATAAGAGAAAGATCAGGGGCTTGATCCACGATCAGTCTGCATCGGGAAAAACCGTTTACATCGAACCTGCCGAAATTGTTGAAATAAACAACGAGATTGTTGAACTGGGCTACGAGGAAAGAAGGGAAATAGTAAGGATACTCACCGCGTTTGCCGACGACATAAGGCCCTACATCGACGATCTGATAGAGGCAAACGACTTCCTGGGCGAAATAGATCTTATAAGGGCAAAAGCGCTCCTGGGAAACCGGCTTGATTCAATAATGCCGCGCATACTGAAGGAGCCCGGATTATCGTGGAGAAATGCCGTTCATCCGCTGCTCTTCTTCGCGTTCGGCAAACTCCCGGACAGAAAGCTTGTCCCGCTTAATATTGCACTTGATAATACTAACAGGATAATCCTGATTTCGGGTCCCAACGCCGGAGGAAAATCGGTCTGCCTGAAAACCGTGGGACTGCTTCAGTACATGATGCAGTGCGGTCTTACCATCCCCGTCGATGAGGGTTCTGAATCCGGCATCTTCAGCGATATCTTCATCGACATCGGCGACGAGCAGAGCATCGATAACGACCTCAGTACATACAGCTCACACCTGATAAGCATGAAGCATTTCCTCAGGCATGCCTCAGGAAAAACCCTGGTGCTGATCGACGAATTCGGAACCGGAACAGAACCAATGCTAGGAGGTTCAGTAGCCGAAGCAATCCTTGGCGAACTGAACAGAGCCGGCACATTTGGAGTGATAACAACTCACTATACAAACCTGAAGCACTTTGCCAGCCTTACAAAAGGCATCGTGAACGCTGCAATGCTCTTCGACCATCACCGGATGCAGCCTCTCTTTCAGCTGAGTATCGGTAAACCCGGAAGCTCCTTCGCATTCGAGATTGCCCGAAAGATAGGACTGCCGGAGGATATCCTCAAAAAAGCTTCCGAAAAGGCAGGGGTCAAAAACATCGATTTTGACAGGAACCTGAAGGATATTGCGCGCGACAAGAGATACTGGGAGAACAAGAGGCAGAATATCCGCCGGCACGAAAAACGTCTCACCGAACTGATGGATCAGTATGAGAAGGAGATTTCCGGGACAAGGGAGCTCAGGAAGGAGATCATCGCGAAAGCCAAAAAAGAGGCTGAGAACTTGCTGAGTGAAACAAACAGGATGATAGAAAACACTATCCGTCAGATCAGGGAGACTCAGGCTGAGAAAGAGAAAACCAGGGAAGCCCGGCTGAAACTCGAGGAGTTCAGGGACGGACTGGAAAAGGAATCAGGACTGCCGCCGGTCCCTTCCGGCGAGAAGATGGAGAAACTTGCCGGAAAAGCAGGAAAGTTCAGGGTGCGGAAGGAAGAAACGGCTGCCGCTGAACCTCCCGCCGGCGCTATGCCCCTGAAAGCCGGTGATGCCGTGAGAATGACAGATACGATGGCCTGTGGTGAAATAATTAAAATAGAGGAGGATATGGCCCGGATAGAGACCGGGAACCTGAAAATTCTTGTTCCTCTCGATAAGCTCGAAAGGATAAGCATGGCCGAATTCAGAAAATCAATCAGGTCTGAACGCTCAGTGATACATGCCGATCCTTTCATTCAGCAAAGAAAGATTGAGTTCAAACCCGAGATTGACATCCGGGGAGTGAGAGGGGAGGAAGCCCTGACACGGGTAAGGGATTTTCTGGATACTGCCGTAATGGTACAGCACAGAAACCTCAGGATACTTCATGGAAAGGGCAACGGCATCCTCCGGCTGATTGTAAGGGAATACCTGTCGACCATGAACTTCGTGAAAGAATACCGCGATGAGCATGTCGAACTCGGAGGTTCAGGGATAACCGTCGTGGAACTGGATATATAGACGTTATAACATTGTTATAACATGGTTCCGGATATCTAAAGGACTTGCTTTTCTTCCTCGCTCTCACTCTGCGCCCTGTGCCCTGTGCCCTGAGCCCCGTGCCCCGTGCCCCGTGCCCTTTACATGCTGCACGTCGTTACCGCGTACGTTCATCCCAGATCTCAGGGTCACGGCTTGTGTGGAACAGGGCTTCAACTTTAACCGTTTTCGTTTGCTCGTTTACACGGTAATGCACCAGATAGGGAAATTTTTCAATGCACATGCACCGGATATCGTCATATTTTATAGCAAAATGCTGGGCAGTAGTTGAGAGTTTTGCCGTTTGTTTCCGGATATTTCTAAAAAGCCTGTCGCCTAAACCGGCTTGTTTTTCATTATACCAGTCAACAGCCTGAGTAATGTCATCAAAGAAATCGGGGTTGTATTCTACTTTGAATTTCATTTGCGGTCAGACATTTTATGTTCAATGTCCTCCCATGAAAGATAACTGTCAGGGCTGTTTTCGTATTTTTTTATCCGTTCCCGCACTATTTGTTTGTGTTCTTCCGGGATTACAATATCGTTAATGTCCTGTTCCGTCCATAGAACTTCACTAAGCATTTGTTTTTCGGAAGGAGACAATTGCTTTACAATTTCAACGACCTGCTTAAAACTAAGCGATATATTTAATTGAACATGCTGAGGATTCATAGTTATTAAATTTTAGCGTAAAACACTTTGTATTTTACCCTCTTTAATCAGCTTCATTTCTTCAATAGCTTCAAGCATTATATGTTCGCCAAGTGTCATACCTAAAAGTATTGTATCAGACTAATTATTGCTTGTTTTTGCAAATATACACTACTTAAACGTATAATACAAAACCTTTAATATCAAAATCAAAGGGTTATTTCCATGAATAACTGTATGTTATAAAGTCATCCCGGATGGGGTGACATAAACAGGAAAAGGGACCTCTGAACAGGCCCCTATTTTAGTTTTACATTCTTATCAGTAGAGCTTCACCGAGCCGTAACTTGACCGTACGTAGACTTTTGAATCAGGAGAGCTGTTCCTGCCGACAATGCCTGAAATCTCGGTAGATGTGTTTTCCACTATCCTGCGGTGACGCTGAAAATTATCCTCATCATACTTCAGGTCGCCGTAGGAGGTTCTGGCATCCAGTTCATAGCTTGCTTCCCCGGATATCCCGAGCCTTAGTCCCAGGTAGCGCGAATCTGTCTCTATCGATTCAAATCCTGCCGGTATGTTTTCAACGGCCATGGATCCATACGCTCCGTCGAACTTAAGCTTTTTGTATAAGCTGCCTATGTTGATGTTGGTGTATCCCGCGTCAAGCACCAGATTGTTAATTTCATCTATTTCAAGCTTGTCGTATTTAGAATCGGCAACCACCGAACTTATATTGTCAATATAGATCTTTGAATACCTGCTGTCAAGAAGAAGGGCATGGCATTCGTCAATTGAAAGCTCTCCGACATACCTCATTATAAGGTCGAGCCATCCGGCCGATCCGATCTCAGCCTTTCCGTAAGCCACGCTTATTGCATTTAGCGGTTTTTCGTTGCCGCGGGTAAGTGTTTCAATAAGCAGATTACCGTACTTGATGTCAATATCTACCTGCCCGTCAACTTGTTCTATCTCCGAATTGCCATATCTGTTGACGAGCTTGAAGTTTATGAACGAAGGCATCTTTACTGTATAATCGATGCTGAAGCGCCTTGAACCGCCTCCCCATCCCGAAAAACTGAATTTTTCATCAATCACGGTCCTGGCTTTAAGTATATCTTCTTCTTCACTGAAAATCACATCGATATAGTCCAGATACTTTTGAGCCCTTTCGCGGTTCGGATAGTTAACAGTAACCTTTACATCAATTGTGATCAGGTCACGGTCCGATGTTTCCACAATGACCTTGCCGTACCTGTTGTTGATATCGAGTGTAGTACCTGAACCTGCGGTCCATTCCTTACTGAACTCCTTTGTAAGCTCCTGGGAAACAAGCCGGGGCGCGGAAAGGATAAGGCATAGTAACAGTAAGGATCCGGTTTTAAATGCTTGCCTTTTCATTGTATGTGTCTTTTAAATTTTCATTCCTGATGACTTTCAGCTGATTCAATATGTAGGACATTACTTCCACTTTCGTCTGGTAATGCTCTATCATGGCATTGATAATTCTTTCATCGTTGGGATTGGTTTTCAGATCTTTCTGAAGCTGTACATACACCGAATCCATGCTTCTGAGTTCACTGATGAGCATATGTTTCTGATCGGCATTGCCGTTGAGATCGATTGCCGAAAGCTCACTTTCCATCAGGGTTACCTGGTGTACATAATAATTCTCCACCTCCCGGTACTGGGGTGATACATCACTCAGGCTCATCCTGTCCCTGTCGGGCCTGAGGAAATGATCCCATATCCACAATGAAGAGAGAGTAACAAGCAGCGTGACTACCGCGGCCTTGAGAAGATAGGGAACAATGCTTCTTCTGACTGCCATGGGCTGGAATCTGACTTCCAGTTTCCTTTGAAACCTTTCAAAGTGCCCTTCCGACGGCTCCTCGCTGTCGAAATACTCCTTGTTGTTTCTTATTATGTCTTCTATATTCATCTTCCCAATTTTTTCATTTCGCCAATCAGTTTTTGTTTTGCCCTTGACAGCTGCGATCTCGATGTACTGCTCGATATATTGAGTATCTCTGCAATCTCATCGTGGTCGTAGCCTTCAAGCAGGTAGAGCGATAGGATGATCCTGTATCCATCGGGCATCTTTTTGATTGCATCCTTCACCTCTTCAACCTTCACGTCGAGTTCCTCTTTCCTTACAATCTCTTCTGTGCTTTCATCCCTGATCCCCACATGCCGCTCAATATCTTCAAAGATCGCTTTTCTCCTGCTCAGGGTATCGAGAGAGCGGTTTATCACTATCCTCTTCAGCCATGCCCCGAAACTCACAGCACCCGAGTAGCTGTCAATCTTTTCAAAGGCCGACAGGAAAGATTCCTGCATGATATCTTCCGCTTCCATCGTGTCGTTCACAATTCTCAGACTCGTGTTGTACATCGCCTTGTAGTACAACTTGTAAATCTTGAATTGGGATTTCTGGTCGCCAGTCCTGCATCCATCCACTAAATCCTGATGTATGTTCCGGAATGCTGCTTCTGCATTTGCCATCTTTGAGTAAAGGCTGGTTTCTATACTTTTAGCTGCACCCACTGTCTTCCTTTATAACCACTGAAAAGACGGGGCATTTGTTTTATTGCTGCATTCAATTTATGAATTTCCGGAAATTTTCACGAAAAAAGACAAAAGTATTCCCTGTGTAACTTCTCCCGATGAAAAATCAAGCTCCGATCCGAATAAACTGTGAGGTATTGAAAATACTATCAGGGTGACTGCCGCTGCTATCACGGTATAAAGCCCTGTATTCCTCTTTTTGTTCATGATCACAGCAAATATCCAGAATATAAGCGCGATAAGTGTTTTGTTGTCGGTAAGGTCCCATCCGAAGGGAACTCCTGTCCAGAATGCGCCGAAAGCATATTTCTGAACCAGAGGTCCCAGGATCATGCCGCCGGCAATCAGTGTTGCAAGGGTCAATACCGAGTACAACCTGAATGATGGAATTCCGGCGATAGCCATCAGACCGGCAATGTTTGCCAGCATCATGGCAATAAACATGCATAAAATATGAGGAATAAGAATGTACGATGGCACTGTTCCCTTAAACCTTATCACCAGTGGGGTTTCCCTGAGAATGCTCCGGCTGCCCTTCGAATCTCTGAGTTCGATGTAATACTCTATCTTTCCGGCAGGAGGCTGCTGGGGAACAGAGGCATACAGTCCCTTTTCCTCAGTAATGCCGAAGACCTTGTTCATCAGAATCGAATTAATGGGATATTCCCTGTACTTAAACTCACTGTAACTGTAAGGCTCCCCGGTTCTGTACCTCCGGTAATAAAGCCTTGCCCTGACTGATGTGTCGGTGATGGCAAGTTTTACCTCAGGCCTTTCGTCGAGTCCAAGGCTCCTCACCAGCCTTAGCTTTACAACGGTGTCATTCACCGTCAGGCTGATTTCACGGGGATTGGTCGGTCCTGTTTTCCTCTGGTAATATGCTGCCCCCAGGGTGATAACAACGGCCAGGATCCACAAAATGGTTTTCTTCACGGAGTTTCGGTTTTATAACATAGACGTAATAATATCACAATTGTATCAGCAGGACTTCCTTTTTTCCGTTCCTGAGCACTTCAACGCTTATTGTTTCCCCATGCCTGAGTTGCCCCATGCGATACATGTAATCCTGAATGTTGCTGACCTGCTTTCCGTTGATGGCAGTGATTATGTCACCTTTCTTCATCCCTCCTATGGCAGCAGGTTTGCCTGGCGTAACCAGGTCGGCACGGAGCCCGTTCTTTACATTTCCTGCAAAATCGGGCATTATGCCCAAAGTGACACCCTGCCCGCGCATTGTCCTGACAGACTCCTGCCTTGGTCCGGCTTCGGTGAAGACAAGCTTTTCTTCGTCATTGGCTAGCCTTTGTGCTATGCTGAAGATTAAGTCCCCCACGCTGACCATTCCCGGGTAATTCAGCTTGTCCCATGTGTCGGAAGGTGTGTGGTAATCGAGATGGGCTCCGGTGGTAAAGAAAAGGACAGGGATGTCCTTGCCGTAAAATGCCGAATGGTCCGACGGCCCTGATCCTTCTTCCGTGAGGGAAAGATTCATGATATTTGTATCAGCCAGCGAAACAACCAGATCCCTCAGAACGTGAGATGTTCCGATACCACCGACCTGAAGTGATCCTGAGTCACTGAGCCTTCCAACCATGTCGAGGTTGATCATCGCATTTACCTTTGATAAGTCTACCGGCGGATTATCGGTAAAATGCCTTGAACCTAAAAGCCCTGATTCTTCTCCCGAAAAAGCCGCAAAAATAATACTCCTGCGATGGCTTTTCGGCGCGAGGGTAAATCTCTCGATAATCTCCATCGCGCATGCCACTCCCGAGGCATTGTCGTCCGCGCCGTGATGGACGGCAACCGTGTCGCCGGCCCTGCTCCCAGATCCGCCCATGCCAAGATGGTCAAAATGTGCCCCGATAATAAGATACTGGTCTTTCAGTTTCTCATCCTCTCCGGGGAGAAGCATTATTACATTCCTCGTGTATTTTTTCCTGACCACAACATCCGATCCTGCATTTACAACCATACCGGTAGCGAAGCCACCGCTTTGCCGGGAAGTGTTGATTGCTGTTTCAAGACCGGCTGCCGTCTTGCCCTTGCCCGACAGTATCAGGTCGGCAACATTTCTTTTTATTCTCAGTACGGGTATGCCCACCGGCCAGGATTCCCCCGACAGCCTGTCGAAGCTGTCGCTGCTGTCATTCGCAGGCCCCGATACCATCAGCACGCCTGCCGCGCCCATATCCTTTGCCAGCATGGCCTTGTCCCTGTCGCTGTTGAAGGGGATGAAGCCGCTAACGGATTTATGTGGTTCAGGATCACCCCTGAGCAACAGAACCCACTTTCCTTGTACATCCGCATCCCTGTAATCATCCCATTGGATGCTGTCGTTGCTGATCCGGAAACCGTATCCTGCAAAATACACTTCAGCCTCATGTTCCGAATTTCCACTGAACGCGAAGGGTGATATGTCGGCCACGGGATTGAAGGAACGGCCTCCTGCCGACAGGAAATTCCTTTCTCCGGCAGTAACCATGTCGGATACTTCAAAAGGCTGAAAGCCGTCGGGCGTCATAGCTTCGAGCCCGGCTTCCAGCAGCCTGTCGCGGATGTAAACGGCAGCCAGACTGTCGCCTTCCGTACCGGTCATCCTTCCTTTCAGTTCGTCGGATGAGAGGAAGCTGACATGTTCCTGCAACTCTTTCGGATAGATCTTTCTGGATATGCTGCTGTCGCAGGCACTTATGGCAAGAGCAGCAAGTATTAACGCGAACCCTACTGTCCTTTTAGTCACAAATGAATGTTATTCAAATAGTTTAAAGGCTTCCCTGATAAGACCGATAGCTTCCCTTAGCTGGGCTTCGGTGATTACAAGGGGAGGAGCGAAGCGAATTATGTGTTCATGCGTCGGCTTGGCGATAACTCCCTTGTCCTTCATGGCAAGGCATACATCCCAGGCTGTCTTCCCGTTCTTAGGCCTGATGACAACAGCGTTCAGCAGACCTTTTCCCCTGACGAGCTCGATCATGTCAGACTTGATGCTTTTCATTTCATCGCGGAATATATGGCCAAGTCTTTCTGCATTCTCAGCCAGTTTTTCATCCTTTAATACCGAAAGAGCCGCTATGGCGACCTTTGCTGCAATGGGATTGCCGCCGAAGGTCGATCCGTGTTCCCCGGGCTTTATGGTGAGCATGATTTCATCATCAGCCAGCACTGCCGAAATTGGCATAAGGCCTCCCGAAAGAGCCTTGCCAAGGATGAGTATGTCGGGACGAACACCTTCGTGGTCGCAGGCAAGAAGCTTGCCGGTACGCGCAAGTCCGGTCTGAACTTCATCGGCAATAAAAAGAACATTGTTTTTCTTGCACAGTTCGTAGGCCTGCCTGAGATATCCGTCGTCGGGAACGAAAACACCGGCTTCGCCCTGGATGGGCTCAACCAGGAATCCGGCAATGTCGGGATCCCTGAGCGCTTCTTTCAATGCACCGAGGTCGTTGTAAGGTATGGTTATAAAACCAGGAGTGAATGGACCGTAATCGTTCCTGGCGTCAGGATCGGTCGACATTGATATAATGGTGATGGTCCTGCCATGGAAATTGCCGTCGCAGCAAATGATCTTTGCATTTCCCTGGGCAATTCCCTTCTTTTTGTATGCCCATTTACGGCACAGTTTGAGAGCTGTTTCGTCAGCTTCGGCGCCGGAGTTCATGGGAAGAACCTTGTCGTAGCCAAAATACCTGGTTATGAATTCCTCATACTCGCCAAGCACAGAATTGTAAAACGCCCTTGACGTGAGAGCAAGTTTCCTGGCCTGGTTAATCATGGCCTCAACAATCCTGGGATGGCAATGACCCTGGTTCACGGCGGAATATGCCGACAGAAAGTCAAAATACCTTTTTCCCTCAACATCCCAGACAAACGGACCTTCACCTCTATCAAGAACCACCGGAAGCGGATGGTAGTTATGAGCACCATACCGGTCTTCGCGATCAATAAAATTCTGCGTATTCATGTCGTTGATAATTAATTAGTTGTGTTAAATCGAAAAAATAAGGTACAATTTTACAAAAGCTTTTCGTCTTTTCCAAAATATTCAAACCATATCCCATTCCCCCCTTCTCCCCTTCTCCCATTCTCCCATTCTCCCATTCATTCCTCCTCACTCTCCAACAACCCCGGTCTCAGCTTCCCCGTCCTTTCCACCGACTGCTCATGTCTCCACTTTTCTATATTTGCCAAATGCCCCGACAGCAGAACATCCGGTACTTTCCATCCCATGAATTCAGCCGGTCTGGTATAGACGGGAGGGGCAAGCAGGTCATCCTGGAATGAGTCGGAGAGGGCAGATTGCTCGTCTCCCAGCACCCCGGGGATCAGTCTTACAACTGCATCAACTATCACGGCGGCGGGGAGTTCACCTCCTGACAGCACATAGTCGCCTATCGATATCTCACTTGTTACGAGGTAATCCCTTATTCTCTGGTCGACTCCCTTGTAATGGCCGGCAAGTATTATTATATTTTTCTTGAGAGAAAGGGCATTGGCTTTTTTTTGCGTTAGCTTTTCACCATCGGGGGATGTGTAGATTATATCATCATATTCCCTTTCCTTCTTCAGCTCCTCAATAACCCTGAATACCGGTTCAATCATCATCACCATGCCGGCTCCGCCTCCAAAGGCATAGTCGTCAACGCTCCTGTACCTGTCGGTGGCATAGTCGTGAAGGTTATGGATGTTGATCTCCACCAGCCCCTTATCCCTGGCTCTCTTTATGATTGACCAGTTCAGCGGACTATGAAGCAATTCAGGCAGAACTGAAATAATATCAATTCTCATTCTTTATCGTTTGCCCAAAATTAATAAAAAAGCATAGCAAGTGATTTTAAACCTCCTGCTTAAATTCCGATTATCCGGATTCTTCACCCTGCGCCCTGTGCCCTGAGCTCTGCGCCCTGTGCCCTGAGCCCCGTGCCCTGTGCCCCGTGCCCTGTGCTCTGAGCCCCGTGCCCCGTGCCCCGTGCCCTGTGCTCTGTGCTCTGTGCTCTTCGCCCTGTGCCGTTCTTCAGGGAACATTCTTTTTCAGGTTGATTGGCAGGAAAAAGATTTTTGTCGTATATTGGTAAAAAGGTAAAAAACTGATCATGGAATGCCGTCCGGGATGCGGAGCCTGTTGTATTGCAGCATCTATTTCATCGCCTATACCGGGAATGCCTGAGGGCAAACCCTCGGGGATAAGGTGCCTGCATCTCACGGAAGATTATAAATGCGCCCTTTTCAATAGTCCTGAACGGCCTGCCGTCTGCTCTGACTTCCGGCCCGAAGAGGAGTTTTGCGGAACCAGCCGCGAAGAAGCGCTACGCATCCTTAATACCTTTGATACACCACCTGTCCTCCTGTAATAGTGTAATCGACTTTGGTCTTCATGATCTGGTCTTCCGGAATGCTAAGCAGATCACTGTCGGTGATCACGATATCTGCAAGATATCCCGGCTTTATCATTCCCTTGCGGTATTCCATGAACTGTGCATAGGCTGATCCAAGGGTATAGAGTTCTATGGCTTCCTCCATGCTGAGCTTTTCTCCGGGAAACCACCCGTCTCCTTCCTCTCCGAGCCTGTCCTTCCTGGTGACTGCTGCATACAGTCCTTCCATGGGATTAAGAGGTTCTACCTGGTAGTCGGTGCCGAAGGCAATACGGCCGCCGGCATTAAGAATGCTTCTCCATGCATAGGCGCCCCTGCTCCGCTCGCTGCCTATCCTTTTCTCACAGAACCTCTTGTCGGTAATGCAATGAGTGGGCTGCATCGAGGCGATCACTCCAAGCTGCTCAAACCTGGGAATATCCGATGGCTGCAGTGTTTGCGAATGTTCGTCGCGGTGCCTGCTGTCGCGGCTTCCGTTGATGGACTGAGCCTTTTCAAAAGCATTCAGGGTCCAGTTGTTGCCCTTGTCGCCTATGGAATGAACACCGATCTGAAATCCCATGCTGTCGGCCCTGGTAACCATTTGTTCGAATTCTTCATAAGGCATCATGGCCAAACCCGATGTGGAGGGATTGTCGCTGAAGGGTTCGAACATGAGAGCTGTTCCCGATCCTATGGTTCCATCGATGAATGCCTTGAGGTATCCGAAACGGATCCAGTTTCCTTCCGGCGGATACTTTTGACGGAGTCCGTCATACTGCCTGAGAAGTTCAATATCGCCCGTAAGGGCTTTGCCGATATCAATCCTGGCTGTCAGAAGGCCTTCAGACTGAAGCTTCTCGTAGGCGCTGAAATCGGCCGATCCGGGAATCTGAACGCTGGTTACACCGTATTCGGCAGCCTCTTTAAGAGCCAGCATATAACCTTCTTTCAACCTGGCGGCTTCTTCCTCTGGTGTCCGGTCGGTCTTAACTTCGCCTGTCTTTATAAGTCCTTCTGCACTTTCCTTTAGTATGCCCGTCGGTTCACCGGTCACCGGATCCTTCTGTATCTCACCTCCAAAAGGATCGGGGGTGTCTTTGGTTATCCCCGATTTTTTCAGCACATAACTGTTCACAAGAACCGAATGGCCGTCGGCACGGCTTAGCACAACCGGATTATCAGGCGAAACAGCATCGATAAGCTCTTTCGAAGGCCACTTTCTGTCGCTGAACATCTCATGCTCCCAGTGACCACCCTCTATCAGCTGGCCGGGCTTCGACCTGGCAACCTGATCCTTTACCTTCATGGTTATTACAGCCGGATCGGTGGTGTATCTCAATTCAATATAATCGGGATCGAGTGGCCTGAAATGAACATGAGCGTCGTTGAACCCGGGAATTACCAGCCTTCCGGCGGCATCGATCACCTTTGTCTTCCCCTTTATTATCATGGAGCTTATTTCACGGACGGAACCGACCGCGATAATGGTGTCGCCCCTTACAGCCACTGCCTCAGCCAGCGGTTTGTCGCGGTCAACGGTGAATACCTTGCCGTTGATAATGACGAGATCGGCTTTGATTCCCTTGTTCCCTGAACACGATATTGTCATTATTGCTATTGATAATAAGATGATTACATTTTTCATTGGATTTATTTTTAAACAGATGAAGATATTAAAATCAGGATATTTCCATATGCCTTAATGGATCATGATATCATTATCCTCTCGTCAGCATTGATTGCCAATCGATTACCAATCGATTACCTTAAAACATCCGATCGGCCAGTTCCATTGGAAAACAAATCAGGATTTTTCCGTATAATCACGTGTTTTTTGAAAATGGATATCGTTTTGGGTAAAAAAATTGTCGATATTCATGGTAAAAATTATCGATATTCGACAAAAAATTATCGTTATTTTTGAGATAAGGTCAATGATTTTGTAATCAGCAAGCTTAACGATAAATCATTTTTTAACTTGTCCTTAACTATTTTAAGAGTTTATTATCACTATCTGTATGCTAATTGCTTTACATTCGCGAAAAAATTAAGGGATATGAATATAGCCATCATAGGATACGGCCGTATGGGCCACGAGATAGAATCCACCGCCCTTGGCAGGGGGCATGCCATAAAACTGATAGTCGACAAAGATAACCCGGCCGATCTGAATGAAAGGAGCACGAGGGACATTGACGTCGCCATAGAGTTCACCACCCCTGATACGGCTTTTGAGAATGTTGTCAGATGCCTCAGGATGAAGATTCCGGTAGTGAGCGGAACCACCGGATGGCTTGAGGATTATGCTAAAGCCGCTGAGATATGCCGAGAGAACAGGACTTCATTCATCCATTCATCCAACTTCAGTATCGGAGTAAATATTCTTTTCAGGCTGAACCGTGAACTGGCAAGGTATATGTCGGGCCTTGGGCAATATAAGCCATTCATCGAGGAGACCCATCATACCAGGAAACTTGACGCACCAAGCGGAACGGCAATTGTTCTTGCCCGGGGAATAGCCGACAGTCACGGTGGATTCAACGGCTGGTGCCCCGACGACAGCAATGAAACGGGAAAGGTAGGGGTAAAGGCAATCAGGGAGGGAATGGTTCCCGGGATACATGTCGTGAGATGGGATTCGGATATAGATGTAATAAGTCTGCGGCATGAGGCAAAAAACAGAAAGGGATTGGCTCTGGGAGCGGTGGTTGCCGCAGAGTTCATACACAAACGGACAGGTGTTTTTACCATGGAGCAGGTACTTGGTTTTTGATAATAATTGCTACTTTTACAAATTCTTATCCAAAAAACTGAAATGGATCAATCACTTAAGGGAAAGTACATCAGGTTTGGCATTGCTGCCCTGCTTTATATCCTGGTAGTTGTCTGGATAGGCAATTACTGGCTCCTGCTTGGCCTTGCCATTATTTATGATATATATGTATCGGAGAAGGTAAACTGGACCTTCTGGAAAAAACGGAAGGGCCCGAACAACAGTTTCATCGAATGGCTCGATGCTATAATATTTGCAGTGATAGCAGTGTCGCTGATAAACATCTTTCTTTTCCAGAATTACCGTATTCCCACGGGATCGATGGAGAAATCACTGCAGATCGGAGATCACCTTTTTGTCAGCAAGCTTGCCTACGGGCCAAGGATGCCAAATACCCCGATAGCATTTCCATTCACCCAGAACCAGATGCCCATCACAAAGGGCAAATCATGGTCCGATCTTATAAACTGGCCCTACAAGAGGCTGGCAGGTACGGGAGAAGTAAAGAATAACGATGCCATCGTGTTTAATTTCCCTGCCGGCGATACTGTTGTGCTTGAAAGAACCGAAACGGCATATTATGAAATAGTCAGGGAGACTGCCAGGGCTATGGCCCAGAAATACAATATGGGGAATCCAGGTCCACTGCCTGCTTCCTCCTTCATGGCTGCTGCCAGGAAAGAGGTGTGGGAGCGCTTTAACATAATTTACCGGCCGGTCGACAGACGCGATAATTATGTAAAAAGGTGCATCGCGATACCGGGCGACACCCTGGTCATCAGGAAAGGAGAGGTGTTTGTAAACGGGGAAGCGGTGCCTGTAAATGAATCGCAGCAGTTTAATTATCTCGTGGCAACAAACGGGACCACGATCAATCCGCTGACTTTCGAACGCCTGGGAATTTATAAATCGGATCAGTCAATGTTCTCCGGATCGCTGTACAGTCTTCCGCTCACGAAGGGAAATGCTGAAATCATATCCAGATTTGCCAATGTCAGGGAGGTTAAACCTTATTTCTCGGCTCCCGGGGAATATAACCCGGTCATCTTTCCCCACAGCAGTAGCTTCAAATGGAACGAGGATTACTTTGGCCCGCTATGGATACCTGCCAGGGGAGCGACCGTGGCTATCGATACTTCAAACCTCTGCCTGTATGAGAGGATAATAGATGTTTATGAGGATAATGATCTGCGTGTGGAAGGAAAGGATATCTTCATCAACGGCCAGCCCGCCCAATCCTATACATTTAAAATGGATTACTACTTCATGATGGGTGACAACCGCCACAATTCAGCCGATTCGAGGTACTGGGGATTTGTTCCGCTCGATCATATTGTAGGAAAGCCGAAATTCATCTGGCTTTCGATCGATAAGGAAGCTTCAGGGATAAGAAGGATCCGTTTCAAAAGGATCTTTATGAAGATCAGATAAAAAAAATACCTGCCGGCGGCAGGTATTTTTTTATGTATCCATGTTTGTTATTTAACTTTCTCAACAATGGCCCTGAATGCTTCAGGATGATGCATTGCAAGGTCGGCGAGAGTCTTCCTGTTCAGTTCAATCCCTTTCTTCTCAAGCTTGCCGATGAACTGTGAATAGTTCATTCCGTACTGACGGACACCTGCATTGATCCTCTGGATCCACAGCGACCGGAATTCGCCCTTCTTCTTTCTCCTGTCGCGGTATGCATACTGCATCCCCTTGTCGAGGGTGTTCTTTGCCACCGTGATGACATTCTTCCTTGAACCAAAGTTCCCCCTGGTCTGACTGAGAACCTTTTTCCTCCTGGCTCTCGATGCTACTGAATTAACTGATCTTGGCATTACTCTTTGTTTTTTGACTGTCAGCGTTCAATCCTTTACGGTTGAATCTTCATGGCTGTGCAATCTGTTAATAATTAATTGATTAAATCCTTACGGAAATTTATTTGCCTGAGAGAAGAAGTTTGATGTTCTTCAGATCGGCTTTGTCGACCAGGCCCGAATAAGTAAGATTCCTTTTCCTCTTGGTTGATTTCTTTGTGAGGATATGGCTCTTGTAAGCATGGCTCCGCTTGATTTTTCCTGTTCCGGTAAGGTTGAACCTTTTTTTTGCACCGGAATTAGTTTTCATTTTTGGCATTTCTCTCTTTTCAATATATTAATTACTTCTTCTTCTTTGGTGAGAAGGAGATTATCATTCTTTTTCCCTCCAGCCGGGGAAGCTGATCCACTTTAGCATATTCCTCGAGATCGCTGGCAAAGCGCAGTAACAGTAATTCGCCCTGTTCCTTGAATAAAATGGACCTTCCCTTAAAGAACACATAAGCTCTTACTTTTGCCCCTTCCTCCAGAAATTTCATGGCATGCTTGAGCTTGAAATTGTAATCATGATCATCCGTGTTCGGACCAAACCTGATCTCCTTTACGACTACCCTGGCTGTTTTTGCCTTAATCTCTTTCTGTTTCTTTTTCTGCTGATAAAGAAACTTTTGGTAATCTACGATTCTGCAGACAGGCGGGTCTGCATTGGGAGATATTTCCACAAGATCGAGTTCCCTCTGGTCAGCAAGTTTAAGAGCGTCCTGTATGCTCATTACTGCTGTTTCAATCCCTTCACCGACAACTCTGACCACCCGGGCAGTGATCCTGTGGTTAATCTTGTGAGCCTGCGGGGCAACGCGTGCAGGGCTTCTCCTAATTGGTCCGGCTATAGCTATTTCCTCCTATACTTTTATTTATACTAATGTTAACTAAAATTCATCTCTGCCAGCCTGATTCGTTATTTATCTCCCCGGTAATATATTCGGCAAACGCTTCAAGCTTCATGCTTCCCTTGTCTCCTTCACCCTGTTTCCGGACTGAAACCGTTCCGCTTTCAGCCTCTTTTTCGCCTATGATCAACAGGTAGGGGATCCTCTTTAATTCATTATCCCTGATCTTCTTACCTATCTTCTCACTCCTGTCGTCAATTAGTGTGCAAATATCGGAATTATTTAGAAAATGCAAAACTTTCATTGCATAATCATTGAATTTTTCGCTGATCGGAAGGATTACTGCTTTTTCAGGTGCAAGCCATAAGGGGAATTTTCCTGCAGTGTTCTCAATCAGAACGGCAATGAAACGTTCCATCGACCCGAATATTGCACGGTGTATCATTACCGGTCTGTGCTTCTGGTTGTCGCTTCCGTTATAGCTCAGATCAAACCTTTCGGGAAGGTTATAGTCGACCTGGATGGTACCAAGCTGCCACTTCCTGCCGATAGCATCCTTAACCATGAAATCGAGTTTGGGTCCGTAAAATGCTGCTTCGCCCGCTACAATAGTGGTAACCAGCTTCTTCTCGGAAGCCGCCTCGATAATGGCCCTTTCAGCTTTTTCCCAGTTCTCGTCAGAACCTATGTACTTGTCACTGTTGTCAGGATCGCGCAGTGATATCTGTGCCGTGAATTCACTGAAATTGACTGCCTTGAATATGAATTGAACCAGGTCGATAATGCTTTTGAACTCTTCCTTCAACTGGTCGGGCCTGCAGAAATGATGGGCATCGTCCTGGGTGAAACTCCTGACGCGCGTGAGGCCATGAAGCTCACCGCTCTGCTCATACCTGTACACGGTACCGAATTCAGCCATCTTGAGCGGAAGGTCTTTATAGGATTTCGGCGTGGCATTGAAAATCTCACAATGATGTGGACAGTTCATGGGTTTAAGCATGAACTGCTCACCTTCCTGCGGTGTCGACATCGGCTGGAAGGAGTCCTTGCCGTACTTCTCATAATGGCCTGAAGTCTTGTACAGATTTACATCCCCGATATGAGGCGTGGCAACCATGGTATAGCCTCTCTTCTTAAGTACCTTCGTCATGAAATTGATCAGATTCTGCCTGAGTTCGGCTCCCCTTGGCATCCAGAGCGGAAGACCCATTCCAACCCTGGGAGAAAAGGTGAATAACTCGAGGTCCTTGCCAATTCGCCTGTGATCTCTTTTCCTTGCTTCCTCCAGAAACGCAAGATAATCGTCAAGCATTTTCTGCTTCGGATAGCTGATTCCGTATATCCTGGTGAGCATCTTGTTCTTCTCATTTCCCCTCCAGTAGGCCCCCGCTACACTCATCAGCCTGATTGCCTTTATAGCCCCCGTCGATGGAAGATGGGGCCCTTTGCATAAATCAGTAAAACCACCCTGGGTGTAAAGAGTTATTGTCCCCTCCTCAAGCTCGCTGATCAGTTCAACCTTGTACTGATCACCCTTCCGCTCAAAATGTTCAAGAGCTTCCTTCTTGCTTACTTCCTTTCTTATAATCGGAAGATTTTTTGCTGCAAGCTCTTTCATCCTGCTTTCAATAAGCGGAAGATCAGTATCGGTGATCACTCTCCCTTCGCCGGGATCAACATCATAGTAGAAACCTGTTTCAATAGAGGGCCCTATTCCAAATCTGATCCCCGGGTAAAGACTTTCAAGAGCTTCCGCCATGACATGGGCCGAAGTGTGCCAGAATGCATGCCTGCCCTCATCATCATCCCACTTGTGAAGAACAAGAGTCGAATCATCGTGGATCGGTCGGGTAAGATCCATCAGTTCGCCGTTTACCGTTGCCGAATATACCTCACCGGCAAGCCTCGGACTGATCTGTTCAGCTATCTCCAGACTGCTTATTCCGTCAAAGTATTCCCTTACTGACCCGTCGGGGAAAGTTATATTGATCATAACTATGTTCTTTTTTGGAGTGCAAAGATATGGAATTATTTATTTCATCACGCGGTAAACCTTAATCATCACATAGCTTAAACATGGCACATAATTTGAATTTGATTTTTTGAGCAGTATGCGGCAAGCGCCCCGAGCCCTGCGCCCGTTACTTGATATTTGGATTGTTACTGTAAAAACTTTATCACGATGAAAAGAATATTATTCCTTACAGTTGTTCTTCCCCTGCTGCTGGTCTCATGCGAAATGTCGCCGCGGGCATACTTTTCGGCAAGCCCGGGTGATCCGGTTGTCGGGGAAGATGTCTGGTTCACAAACGAATCGGAAAATGCCGTTGATTTTGAATGGGATTTCGGCGACGGGTACATCTCCAATGAAGCGAACCCGGTTCACCGCTTCACCTCGACAGGTGTATACAATGTTAGATTAAAGGTATGGTCGTCCGCCGGTCTCAGCGATGTTGCTTCCATCGATCTGGATGTCAGAATACCAACCCTTCTTGAAATTGAAGTTCTCGAGTATTTCGACCTTTATCCCGTGGAAGGTGCAAGCGTTATCCTTTATCCCAGGCTCATCGACTGGGAGAATGAACAAAACATTGAGAATGAGGGATTTACTGACAAGGAGGGAAAAGCCGTTTTCGCAGATCTTGATAAAATAGTTTACTATGTCGACGTGTGGGAGAATCATCATGATAACTATGCCTTAAAGGATGATGATATTGGTTTCATCCGGACACCCGAGGTGATACCCCACAGGATCAACAGGTTCATAGCCTACGTGGATTATGTTGATCGTGCCAAGAGTTGTGATGACAGACGCGGCGGAAACATGGTTATCCGCAAAATCGAAAGGAAAGCAGGCGACAGACTCCAGCCTGAAGCAGATAATGATATCAGCGGTTGGGAAAAGCTTTATGAGAAGGCAAATGTAAAGAAGTAAGTTCCCTTATTCGCTATGGGATGAACGCGACTTTCACAGATCCGGCGCCTTAAGCAGGCTCCGGATTTTTTTCAGAACCAGGTGCCGATCAGGTTTTTCCTGTCGTGCTGAAAATCACTGAGTCTGTATACAATTGAATTATCGGCCGATTCTATCTGATATTCCCAATATGAGGATATCGGTCCGGGTGAAACAAGGTTTCTTTTTATATAGAGCCTGTCACCGGGTTTGAAATCGCATCTTTCCGAAAAAGCGGATATCTTGCCATAGGTACTGTCCATCGTGGTCTTTATCCATATCAGATATGGCTGGCCCAGTTTTTCAGGTATGTGCTGGCGAAAATCTACAAAATTCCCGACATACTTGCGCGTCAGAAGAAGTGAATCTTCTCCTGGTCCCGTCTTGCTTGTAGGGGCACATGACATGATAAGGAACAATCCCGCTAAATACAATGTCCTCTTCATAACTGAGCTGTTTTTTTACACAGAGGCATAATCTGATGATTTCAAATATACTAACGCTAAAGCCGCTTTATTAGTACATTTCAGTTGAAAGATTGCTGGAAGAATTTGTTATTTACCGGGATATGCGACAATGCCCTCGTGCCTGAGAAATCCCTTTTCACTCATAACTGACATCTGCGGATTTCTGTCCCCCTTCATCATCGCGCAGCCGTATTCTCCCGCTTTGTTAATTGCCACAAATTTCTCTGAAGGATAAAAATCAGGATTGACTTTCCTGTACTTATCCGTTATCATACTGAGTGCTTCCTCACAGGCTTTCTGAGGGGAAATTCCTTCCTTCATCCTTAAAACCATGAAGTATGATGCACACGATTTTATTACATCCTCACCGCGGCCTGTAGCTCCCGCGGCGCCCACCTCATTGTCGACATAAAGACCGGCGCCGATTATGGGGGAATCGCCTACACGGCCGTTCAGCTTGAAGCTGAGCCCGCTTGTTGTGGTGCATCCCGCTATATCACCGTTTACATCGATGGCAAGCACGTTGGTGGTTCCGTAATGATGCTCGATATCAGGGAAATCCTTATAGTACGATTCGTTCTGCCTAATCTTCTGAAGATGCTCGGGCAAGCCCCAGTCGTCATCGGGACTAAGCTCTTCCTTCCACCTCAGCCATATTTTCCTCGCCTTGTCAGTCAGGAGATTCTCTTCGGTAAATCCCCATGCCCTGGCAAAATCAAGAGCACCGGCCCCAACAAGAAGAACATGATCGGTGCGTTGCATAACCAGTTTCGCGACAGATGACGGATGCCTGATATTTTCAAGACATGCCACAGCACCTGCCGAATATGTCCTGCCGTCCATGAATGAGGCGTCGAGTTGAACAACTCCGTGTTCGTTTGGCAGACCCCCGTAACCTACACTGGTATCCTCAGGATCGTCTTCAATGATATTGGCGGCTTTCTCAACTGCATCAACCGCATTTCCACCTGCCCTGAGCACTTCCCAGCCGGCTTCCATTGCATGCCTGCCCGTCTCGTTTGAGTGGCTGCTTATTATAATAGGTCTTATTGGATTTGCCCGGATTGCTGAAAGCTGTGGAATAATCAGTGCGCCGGTACCGGCTCCGACTGTGCTGACAACAAATTCACGGCGTGATATTCCTCTTTTCATTTAAGAAGTATTATGATTATGCTTTTTACAGATGTTATCTGAATACCTGTTCACGAAGCCACCCGGGCCTGTTGGTCGTAATCCCCTTGACACCCAGGGATATAAGCCTTTGTGCCTCGGCGACGTCGTCGACAGTCCAGGTGTATAGCTCAAGGTTCAGATCCTTGACGCTTTTAGCTACCTGCTCATCAATCAGGCCGTAACTCAGGCTCACTCCGTCGATTCCGCTTCCGGGTACCAGCGGAAGATTCTTCTCAAAGAGTTCCTTGTTGCTGCAAAGCCAGTGACAGGGATTATCCGGAAAGGCCTTTTTTGTATCAATTATTGTCTGAAAATCAAAGGCTATAAAGGTAAATTCGCGGTTTTTCAGATATTTGCCCACCGTCTTTTTCAGCATGGGAAGGACCTCGCTTTTGCATTTAAGTTCGACAACCAGCCTCTTTCCCTTTGGCACCGCTAGTATGACCTCCTGCAGGAAGGGTATCTTTTCGCCCTTGTATTCAGCGGCCTTCCACGAGCCTGCATCAAGCGTCCTGAGCACCTTCGAACTGCTTTCCTTTATCACATGATCAGCTCCTGTTGTACGTTTTGTATTTGCATCGTGGATGCAGACAATCTTGTTATCGGCTGTCAGGTAAATGTCAACCTCCACAGCATCGGCTTCCAGTTCAAACCCGAGCCGGGTTGATGCTACGGTGTTCTCGGGAGCAAGATATGATGCGCCCCTGTGAGCGATGATCTCAACCTGGCCGTTTAAGCCGGTAAACAGAATAGTCATGGCAAACAGAATGATTATCTTCTTCATAATATAATATGGGAAAAAGGTGAACTGTTATTGATTCAATATCTTGTTTAGCTCGTTCTTTATGAGGCCTGACCAAACCTTGTATCCCTCATCATTGAGGTGAAGCCTGTCGTCGAGAAAGAGATCGGCCCTGGGAAGTCCTTTCTCATTGGTGAAATATTGTTCAGTGTCGAGATAGTAGGTATTACGATGACTCTCACATATTTCACTTATCATTTCACCTGCTTCCTTTATTTCAGGCCATATGTGCCACCTGAGCGGGGTGGGAGTGACGCTGACCCAGATAACGGGTGTTTCCCTGAACTGCTTCCTGATGATGTAGAGGGTTTTCTTGAACAGCTGTGATACTTCCAGAGGACTTTTGTCGGAATTGCTGCCGCTTATGTCGTTAGCGATGAACAGTACTATGGCCCGACACTTGTGGGGATACAGGATCCTGTCGGCATATACGGCAAAATCACTCAATTTTGCACCTCCGTAACCCCTCTGGATCACATTGAAGGGAAGCATGTCCTTGCCAAGCGTCGACCATAGCCTGATGCTTGAGCTTCCTGCAAACATTATGGCATCCGGAGGATAGGATTTTGCAATATCAAGTTGCTCAAACTTTTCAATCTCGCTTTCCCAGGCCTTTACCTCAGGCAGTTCCCTGTATTTTCCAAGCGAAGCACACGAGACAAGGAAGGAAGTGAGGATGATTAAAATCAATAAGCGTTTCATCATAATATTAATGTTAACAATTCAAAAATCAAGATTCAGGGCTCAGGGCTCAGGGCTCAGGGCTCAGGGCTCAGGGCTCAGGGCACAGGGCACAGGGCTCAGGGCACAGGGCTCAGGGCTCAGGGCACAGGGCTCAGGGCTCAGGGCACAGGGCACAGGGCAAAAGCTCACATGGTGTATGCTGCTCGCCGTTCTTCCCGCTCGCCGCATGCCGCATGCCGCTCGCCGCTCGCCGCTCGCCGCTCTTTATTTCATAAAGGTACCGCTAATTTGTTAAAAAATCGCAAAAGGACTTTGAATCGTTATAAGTTTTATTAATCAATAGTTCGTTAAAGTTTTAAGCGGCCATAGTGCCGTATAATATAAGTTCTCTGACATGTTTGTTATTTTTTGCAGAGTGTGGGTAAATCCCGAACACGTCAAAAAATCGGTTTAGCATTAA
>JAXDBC010000110.1:0-41946 GCA_034679225.1 Bacteroidales bacterium
GGCAGGGCAGGGGCCGAAATGGAGGCGCTGACTGCCGTGAACGTTGCCCTTATGACTGTCTACGACATGTGCAGGGCAGTCGATATGATGATGGTCATCGACAGGGTAATGGTTACGGAGAAGACCAGGATATGAAACTCTTGAGCTGCCTGAAAACGCTATCCTGATGCAACACGGGATTGATCCTCACGGAAAACACTAATCGGTAAGCCTGTTTAACGTGTTGATGGTCTGTACTCCTATAATCCTGTCGTACCTTTCCCTCGGATTTCTGTAATAAATCAGTACCGTATAATCATTTTCAGTCTCATAGTGACTGCCCTCAAACCTTGAGGCAACACTGTCGTCACTGCCGTCCCTCCTGAATACATATTCGTAATTGTACCATCCCTGCTTCAGCAGGATAATGCTCTCATAAGCCTTCGCATCGGGATTGTAGCTCATCAGGTTTGTACTGTTGAACTCCCAGTTGTTGAAAGCCCCCGATACATACATCTTTCCACCTTCGACCGGGTAAAGCGAAGGAAGTGTGAAATAAACATATACATAATCAGCATCCGTATCCGGATTTTTCTCCTCCTGTATCGCTATGTAATACTTTCCGTTGAAATCCTCCCAGTAAAAATACGGCTTGAATTCCCTGTCGTCCGATGGCGCAAGGTAGACATGATAATTCGACAAGAAGTAATCGATCTTCCTTACAAACTGCGACTGGTACCTAATGCTTTTTATGTCGAAGTACCTGTATTCATTCCCCCCGGGAAACACGTTAAGATCGGTCAGTGAGTTGTATTTCAGCTGGTTGCTGCTTACGAACGCGGGTTTCAGATTCTTTCTGGCATTATCCCACCTGCCATTCTGAAGTATGAATGCAAACACATCCCTGTAAGGATCGTTTAACCTCAGCGACGAGATTGAGACATCGAAATCAATCTGCTGGTTCCTGTTGAGATCGGCTGTCATCCTGGGGCGGTGGGCAGAGATACTGATCCCGGCAACATCCTCCGTTACCATGAAACGGTATGAGAGAACCGGATTGTCAGGATCATTCGACGGATGGATCAGGATAATGTAATTACCTGAAATCTTGAAGTTTATCCTGTCGTTGGGGAAGGATAAACTGTAGTGGGTGTAATGAACAGTGGTGTTGAACGAGGGCCTGTAATCCTCCAGGGGATTCTCAGGAAAACCTTCAAGATAATCAGTGTAAAAGATATCGGATCTTTTCCAGTCTTTGTCACAATGAATGAAAGAATAGTAGAAATCGTCAATGTCGTTCCCCAGGAGATCAAAATGCAGCATCAGTTTTTCATCGCTGTTGAGCTTTATCACGGGATACGACAGGTTCCATCCTTCCTTGTAGAGCTGGACGGTTTTAATCCTTTCATCAAAAACATGACTGGTCAGCATAGTTCCTGTAATGCCTTCCTGATTCAGAGTGAAAGCATTAGCGAAAAACGTCAGTAATATCGGGATAATCATCATTTGAATTTAAGAGACAAATTTATAAATAGCGGCATTTTGCAGAATCATTTTTACATTATTTCGTAAAATTAACTTGCTATTTATACATTTGCAGTTACTGTTATCTGACTAACAGAACTCTGATCAGCCAGACTTGTTTTAATAGATCAATTAAGATGCCAAGATCGATAAAGTTAAAAAAAGGATTTGATATCCGGATGCAGGGAATTGCTGAAAGGAATATCGCCGGAACAGTCAGTTCTAACCTGTATGCAGTCAAACCTGTCGATTTTCCGGGACTGATACCTAAACTTGATGTACACCCAGGAGATTCGGTAGAGGCAGGCAGCCCTCTCTTTCACGACAAGCTTATCCCCGGGATAAGATTCGCTTCACCTGTAAGCGGGAAAGTGGTGGCGGTCAACAGGGGCGACAGAAGGAAAATACTTGAGGTTGTTGTTGAAAAGGACGGCGACAGGTCTGTGGATTTCGGGAAGGCTGATCCGGACAAACTTCAGGGAGAAGAGGTCAGGGAGGCTTTGCTGAAGTCGGGCCTCTGGCCGGCTGTACGCCAGCGTCCCTATCATATAATCGCAAACCCTGCCGGACGGCCTAAATCTGTTTTCGTATCATGTTTTGATACAGCCCCACTGGCTCCGGATTATAATTTCATCCTTGAGAATTCTTCAGTCTCCCGTTTCAAAACCGGGATCAAGGCGCTGTCGAAGCTGACAGGAGGAAAGGTTAACCTTGTCCTTAAGACCGGAGCCGAAGGTAATAAAACTCTTGAGGAGCTTGAGGGGGTGGAAATAGCTTATTTTTCAGGGCCCCATCCTGCCGGAAATGTCGGGATCCATATTCACCATCTCGACCCGGTGAACAAGGGAGAAACAGTATGGTATGTCAATTTTCAGGATGTAATTGCAATAGGAAGGCTTTTTGACGAGGGTATTTACAAACCTGAGCGTCTCGTGGCGCTTACCGGTTCGGAAGTCCTGAAGACCGGTTATTTCAAAATGCTTTCCGGCGCTGCAGTTACAGGCGCTGTTGAAGGCAATGTAAAGGAAGGCAGCATCAGGGTTATCAGCGGAAACGTTCTCACCGGAACAAGGATAGAGCGAGAGGGCTTCCTGGGATTCTATGACTCCCAGATAACTGTTATCCCCGAAGGCAATTATTTCGAGATGTTCGGCTGGGCTTTGCCCGGCGCCGGAAAGCTGAGTTTCTCGCGGACTTTTCTTTCTTCATTGTTCCCGCGGAAAATATACAAACCCGATACAAACCTGCATGGAGGCGAGAGGGCTTTTGTAGTGACAGGCCTCTACGAAAAGGTGCTTCCCATGGATATCTATCCGATGCAGCTACTGAAAGCTATTATTGCACATGATGTCGACATGATGGAAAACCTGGGAATCTATGAGGTGGCAGAGGAGGATTTTGCACTTTGCGAGTTCGTGTGCCCCTCAAAGATCGGGATCCAGTCGATAGTGAGGGATGGACTTGAACTGATCAGAAAAGAAATGAGTTAGGAATAATGTGATTTATTAATATATGGATTCACTGAGGAAAAAGATTGATAAACTGAAACCCCAGTTTACAAAAGGGGGTAAGTTTGAGAAACTGCAGTCGGTGTTTGAAGGATTCGAAAGCTTCCTTTTCGTTTCCGACAAGACCACCTGCAAAGGCTCACACATCCGCGACTCGATCGACCTTAAACGCACAATGACCGTCGTGATCATTGCCCTGATACCGGCGCTCCTTTTCGGATGCTACAACACGGGATTGCAGCACTTCAGGTCGGTCGGAACCGATCCGGCTCTGCTTCAGGCTTTCTGGTTCGGCTTTATTAAACTGCTTCCACTGATAATCGTTAGTTATGTGGTCGGTCTTGGGATTGAATTTATCGCGGCCCAGATACGCGGCCATGAAATAAACGAGGGTTACCTGGTGACAGGCATGCTAATACCCCTTATCATGCCCATCGATGTGCCTCTCTGGATGCTCGCACTGGCAGTCGCCTTCTCGGTGATACTTGGCAAGGAGGTGTTCGGCGGCACGGGCATGAATGTATTCAATCCCGCCCTTCTCGCCAGGGCATTCGTCTTTTTTAGTTACCCTGCATGGATGACAGGAGACAAGGTATGGACCGAAGGTCTGACAAAGGGCATGAATGTAATTGACGGATACTCCGGCGCAACTCCCCTGTCGATACTCGCCACGGGCGATGCTGCCAATCTGCCTTCATTCATGGAAATGTTCATAGGTACCATCCCCGGTTCGGTGGGAGAAACCTCGGTGATTGCAATACTTATCGGAGCTGCAATCCTCCTGATAACCGGAATAGGAAGCTGGAAGATAATGCTAAGCGTTTTCGCCGGGGGCATAGGGATGGGACTGCTGCTGAACGGCTTCGCGGCAAATGAGTACATGGAACTCCCCTTTTATTATCATCTGGTAATGGGTGGATTTGCTTTCGGAGCCGTGTTCATGGCGACCGATCCGGTTACCGCCGCCCAGACTGAAACAGGGAAATGGATCTACGGCTTCCTGATAGGAATATTGTCTGTACTGATAAGGGTTCTTAACCCGGCTTATCCTGAGGGAGTCATGCTGGCTATACTGCTTATGAATGTTTTTGCTCCGCTTATCGATTATTTTGTGGTTCAGTCGAATATAAGGAGAAGGCTCAAAAGAGCCAGGGTTTCACTTAATACTGGTGTAAAATGAGACAATTCAGCAACAGATATATTTTCATCTTCTCCTCAATCTTAGTGATTGTGGTGGCAACCCTGCTCTCACTGGCTGCAACGCTGCTTCAGCCGGCACAGGCAAGGAACCTTGAGATAGAGAAGAAAAGGAATATGCTTGAGTCCATAAATGTGGAAGCTACAAGGGAAAACACCGAGGAACTTTATGACAAGTACATAAAGGAAGGATTTGTCGTTAACAGCGAAGGCAATGTAATCGAAGGCGTTGATGCTTTCACGGTTGTGGTAAAGAACGAACAGAAGAAACAGCTCGAACAGCAATATTTTCCGGTGTTCAGGGCTGAACCCGACGACGGAGAGAAAGTAATAATCGTACCCGTTGAAGGGAAAGGTCTGTGGGGACCGCTTTATGGATACGTTTCCCTGAAATCGGATATGAACACAATTTACGGTACAAATTTCGACCATAAAAGTGAGACACCCGGACTTGGGGCGGAAATCAACACCTCAGATTTCGAGAGCCAGTTCAGGGGTAAGAAACTTTTTGAAAACGGAAATTTCATTTCGGTAAAAGTGCTTAAAGGCGGAGCAGATAAAAATGATCCTCATGGGGTGGATGCCATATCCGGTGGCACAATAACCAGCAAGGGCCTTGAAAAAATGATCTTTGACTGCCTTGGCAAATACAACAGCTACTTTCAGAAAAACAGGATTTGACCTATGAGTAACCAGGAAAAAGAACCGATGTTCTCGGCAAAAAACTTTAAGCTTCTTACAGAACCATTGGGAAAGAACAACCCGATCACGATGCAGGTTCTGGGAATATGTTCCGCCCTCGCGGTGACTGTAAAGCTTAAACCTGCCATCGTTATGGCTCTCTCGGTTATGATAGTGACCGGTTTTTCAAACCTTGTCATAGCCTCGATGAGAAAATTCATTCCCGACCGGATAAGGATAATTGTCCAGCTGGTTGTCATCGCAACTATGGTGATACTTGTCGACCAGTTCCTGAAGGCATACGTGTTTGACGTCAGCAAGCAGTTGTCGGTCTTCGTCGGTCTTATAATCACCAACTGTATCATAATGGGACGCCTGGAAGCCTTCGCGATGGCAAACAAACCCTGGCCTTCATTCCTGGACGGGATTGGCAACGGGGCCGGATATGGCCTGATCCTGGTTATAGTGGCTTTCTTCAGGGAACTCCTGGGGTCAGGAACCCTCCTCGGATATCCTGTCCTTGAAAAGATCGGTATCTATAGTACGGGCTATGAAAACAACGGGATGGTAATACTGCCGCCAATGGCCCTTATTTTTCTCGGTCTGATTATATGGATACAGAGAAGCAGGGATAAAAGCCTTGTCGAAAAATAATAACAGATGAGCTATGGAAAACCTTCTTAATATATTCATCAAATCGATCTTTGTCGAGAACATGATATTTGCCTTCTTCCTGGGCATGTGTTCATTTCTTGCAGTTTCGAAATCGGTTAAGACAGCAATTGGGCTGGGAATCGCGGTCGTTTTTGTATTGATCATCACTGTCCCTCTCAATTTCATCGTTGAGAAATATATCCTGAAAAAGGGAGCCCTGATCTGGCTTGACGAGAGTTTTGCAGATGTCGACCTCAGCTTTCTTACATTCATGATTTTCATTGCATTCATTGCAGCCATGACACAGCTCGTGGAGATGATAGTTGAGAAATTCAGTCCTGCACTCTATAATTCCCTCGGCATCTTCCTTCCGCTTATTGCAGTTAACTGTGCAATACTCGGAGCATCCCTTTTCATGCAGGAAAGAGAGTACGCGAACGTGCTCGAGGCCGGGGTTTTCGGACTTGGTTCGGGAATAGGCTGGCTGCTTGCCATTACAGGTATCGCGGCAATTAGGGAAAAGCTGAAATACAGCAATGTGCCCGATCCTCTGAAAGGCCTGGGTATTACATTTATTCTTACAGGACTTATGGCAATGGCATTTATGGGATTTATGGGAATTTCTTTGTAAGCACTAACTATAAGATATTATGTTTTTGGCAGTCACAACTTTGGGTACTCTTTTCTACAGTATAATAGTCTTTCTTATTATCATCCTTTTCCTGGTGCTTATGCTGCTCTTTGCAAGAGACAAGCTTTCCCCAAAGGGAGACGTAAGGCTTCAGATTAACGACCGCGAACTATTTGTGTCGCCGGGTTCAAACCTGCTGATGACTCTTTCGTCTAATGGTATCTATCTCCCGTCGGCATGCGGAGGAGGAGGTACTTGCGGGATGTGTAAATGCCAGGTACTGGAGGGTGGAGGTGCAATACTTCCCACCGAGACAGGATTCTTTACCAGAAAGGAACAGAATGATAACTGGAGGCTCGGCTGCCAGGTGAAAGTCAGAAATGACCTCAGGATAAAGGTCCCGGAAGCAATCCTTGGAATTAAGAAATGGGAATGCGAGGTTGTTTCAAACAGGAATGTGGCAACTTTCATTAAGGAATTCGTTGTAAAGCTGCCCGAAGGTGAATCGCTCCACTTTGAACCGGGAGGATATATACAGATCGATGTACCGAAATATGAAATGAGCTACAGGGACATTCTTGTAGAAGACGAGTTTAAAAGCGACTGGGACAGGTATAAAATGTGGGACCTCGGGCTCAGGAACACCGAGGAGACTTTCAGGGCATATTCTATGGCCAACTATCCGGCTGAGAAAAACCTTATCAAACTTAACATCAGGATAGCCACCCCGCCATTCGACGGGGCCGGAAAGCAGTTCATGAATGTCCCTCCGGGTATCTGCTCCTCTTATATTTTCAGCAGGAAACCGGGCGACAAGGTTACAATATCGGGACCCTACGGGGAATTCCATATAAAAAACACCGACAGCGAAATGGTTTATATCGGAGGCGGAGCAGGAATGGCGCCCCTTAGGTCACATATTTTCCATCTGTTCCATACCCTCAGGACAAAGCGCGAGGTGTCGTACTGGTACGGTGCCCGTTCGCTCCGTGAAGTCTTCTATGAAGATGAATTCAGAGCAATAGAGAAGGAGTTTCCCAATTTTAAATTCCATCTCGCCCTATCGGAACCGCTGCCTGAAGATAAATGGAACGGCCTGACCGGATTCATTCATAAGGTATTGCTTGATAACTACCTTTCGAAGCTGGATGAACCCGAAGATATCGAGTATTATTTCTGCGGCCCTCCAATGATGAATAATGCCGTGCTAAAAATGCTCGACAGCCTTGGCATTCCACAGGAGAATATTTCATTCGATGACTTCGGCGTCTGATTTCCGGCCTGCTGAACGCGGGTTGATCTGCTGAACAGTGTGCAGGAAAAATTTATAGTGAATTATTATTGATTTTACAGCAAAAACCAATAGGAATTATGACATACTTTATTAAGACGGTCGGGAAAAGCCTTATCCTGCTGCTTCTGATGATACAGCTGAATTCCTGCAGGAGAACCATAACTTTCGACAAATTCGGAGGATTTGCACAGGGAACAACCTATAGCATCACTTTTGGGAATAAGGGTGGAATTGATCCCCTGGAGATAAAGGCGGAAGTTGAGAAAATCCTCAGGGAGTTTGATATGTCCCTTTCACTTTATGTCGATTCCTCAATTCTTTCAAAAGTTAACAGGAACGAAGATGTCCAGGCCGATATGTATTTCTCCGAGGCTTTCAGAAAATCGGCAGAGATATCGGAACTGAGCGATGGGGCATTCGACATTACGGTCGGACCGCTTTCAGGAGCCTGGGGATTTGGCGCTGATGATCAAAGGACCTTTACAGAATCAAACCTTGATTCTTTACTCAGGCTTGTTGGAATGGAAAAAGTGAAGCTGGAAAACGGCAGAGTGATAAAAACGGACCCTGGTATAAAACTGGATTTCAATGCCATTGCCCAGGGTTATTCCGTTGATGTCGTGAATGATTTTCTGGATTCCAGGGGGATAAAGAATTCCCTGGTTGAAATTGGAGGCGAGGTAAGAGCCAGGGGCGATAAGAACGGTGCGTTGTGGAGAATAGGAATCGACCGCCCCGAGGATAACAACAATATCCCGGGGAACAACCGCCAGGCGGTTATCAGAATGAAAGACCGTTCGCTTGCAACTTCAGGCAATTACAGAAAGTTCTATATCGAGGACGGGGTGAAATACTCGCATACCATCGACCCCAGGACAGGCTATCCTGCCCGTAACACTCTTCTCAGCGCGACTGTCCTGGCAGATGACTGTGCAACAGCCGACGGTCTGGCAACAGCCTGCATGGTTATGGGAAAGGATAAAACAATTGAGTTCCTGGGGAAACACCCCGAATATGATGCTTTCCTGATCTACTCGGACGAAAATGGCAATTTCATGACCTGGTCGACTGATAATCTTAAAAAATTCATTTCTCAGTAGACGAAGTGACACTCCCGCAGGATGAACAGCTTCCCGTCCGGTTAAGCGGTGTGCATCCCGTATCGGTCGCCTGGGCACACTTTATCCCCCTCTTCCTCATTTCTTTGTTATGCCCCACGTGAAACTGGGGAAACCTCCCGTTCTTCCGGAGCAGAATCCTTATACCCAGGAGAATACCCGATAATGCAACAAATAAAAGAGTTACTATGAGTAGTTTTATGAACATGATCTTTTTGCTTCAAAGATAATACCAATTAAATAACCTGGGAAGAGGCTCAGGGCACAGGGCACAGGGCAAAAGAGCAGCGAGCGGCATGTGGAGACTAAGGGACTAACGGACGGCAGAAGGGTTGAATAACACGAATCCCCTCCTACGGAGGGGCCAGGGGTGGGTTTTGACTCAGGGGGCAAAGACAGGTTTTTTATGTTTTGCTCCCTTCGGTCGCTGTCTTGAGGTCCTGCTCGCGTCCCGCTTTCAACTTATTCAGCTGTTTTCTGCTTCAATAACGCGTAGCAGTTCAGCGGCGGCAGCCTTGGGTCCTGATGTTTCATAGCCGGAGATCCCAAGCCTGGTTCGCATCTGACCGACAAAAACACCCTTGCTGAAAAAGATGCGGAAATACTTTTGTGCTATTGAATCATGAAGCTCAATATATTCGGGAGGTCCGAAAATATTTGCAAAATATGAGTTCACAAGTCCGGTTGAGGTTGTTGTTCCCTTGCTCATTACCGCACCCTTTCTGAACACTTCAAAAGCTTTCTCAACTGTTTCAAATTGCTCTATAACCGGATGATCATTGTCCACCTCTTCGTAATTGTTGGCGTAGAGTATGTAGTCGATCTTATGTCCGCACATGATCGTTTCATATGTTGTAACCGGAATAACTATCCTGGCATTGGTCTGACTGGGATTCATAATAATCGACCTGTCGAGATGACCGTAGGCATAACCAGGCTGAAGATCGTCGAGCCTGAGAAAAGCCCCGGTCTCGGTTCCGTAACCAAGCGGATCCTCTTCGTCGTTAATCTCTATCGATCCCATATCGTCGGCAATGATCTTGAGTTCGCGGATGTTATTTTCTCCAAGTACCCTCAAAGCTTCGAGTGTCTCAGACTTGCCTGCGCCTGTATCGCCCATCATGAGGATATTGGCTTCCTTGTTGCCGTGAAGCAGTATCCTTACCATTGCACCGTGGAAAGGCATGTTGCCGGCATCCATGACGAGCGAATTATAAAGTGTAAGAGTCATCTTCTTGAGATAACCGAAATACCCGAATTCATTCCTGTCGGGAATTGCTCCTACAAACATTGAATTTGCCCTGTCGTGATAAAAGACCGTCGGATATGAGGCGAGATTGTCGAGTTTCCCGTTTCCCACGCCATATAAAAACACTGCATCAGGCTGCCTGTCGAGGTCCGAATCCTCCGCCAGCTGGAAAAGATTACAGAGAGCAAGACCAAGCTCGAAAAAATTCAGATGGAAATAGATGTTTATTATGTATTTCCCGACTTTTGCCGGAAAGCACAACCAGTCGTCAGGGTTTATATCTGCCAGATCGACAGGATTCTGATCTATCTTCTTGAAATCGCCTGTACGCTTGTTCATCGGCTGCTGGATCACAAGGGGAGGATAAATCAGTATCTGCCTTATAAGCTGAACAGCGTTGAGCTTGTTGTATCCGGCATCAGTCCATTTTATCTCCCTGGGAAGAGATATCACAGCCATTTCGGCTCCTGCAGGTACTTGCCTGTAAACAGTTGGCCTGCTTCCCGTTATATTCTCCTGGACGCGCCTGTAAACACCTCTGACAAGGTGGGTGAGATGCTCAATGGTTTCATTAAAAGTCCGGTAGGGCCGCTTGTCGAGCCTGTCGCCTTCGGAATCGTTTATAATAAACCTGTCAAAATGTCGCCAATAGTCGTAGAGATGCTCAACAAAACTGTTGAGTGCAAGAAGATCCATGAGAAATACGGCGGATTTTTCATAAATACGCGGAACAATCTGACTTTCATATTTCTCAAGGAGTGATAATGTCTTTATCAGATCACCCGTCGTCTCATCATCCACAGGCTGATCCCCAAAGATGGAAAGAAGAGGCGATCCCTTTGATTTAAGACCATTGATGCAGTGTTCAAGAACCATCCTGAATTTTTCTCCTGACAGCATTTCCTCAGGTGTTTCACACATTCTCTCGCGGATGTTGAGAACCGCTTTGTTGCCTACAATCCGTAAAGTACTTTTTTGCATATCTTCGATAAAAAACCGGGCAAAAGTATTACAATATTTAATTATTTATATCTTTTTGCTTTAAAATTCTCACATCACATTTGGCATGGTTTTTATGGATAATAATTATTGATGTTTAATATGTGTTTGGTATCTTTACATTATGAAACCGGAAATTGATCTTTTTGCAATATTACCCGAAGATAAGGTGCCGGAGAAAGGCAAAATACTGATATCGGAACCCTTCCTCCCGGATAGCTTTTTCAATCGAAGCATCGTGTATCTTACCGAGCACAACGCCAAAGGTTCGGTGGGCTTCATTCTGAACAAGAAGCTCGAAATAAAACTCTGTGATGCCGTTACCGGTTTTGAGGGATGGGAAGAATACCTGAATATGGGAGGACCTGTATCACCCGATACCCTCCATTATTTGCATAATCTCGGCCATATTGTCCCGGGGAGCATAAAGGTTGAAAGCAATATCTACTGGGGAGGCGATATTGACAGTATCCGTAACCTTATCAAGACCGGTACCGTTGAATCCGGTCAGATTCGATTCTTTTTAGGTTATTCCGGCTGGTCGGCCGGTCAGCTTGAAAGGGAACTTAAGGAAAACTCCTGGGTGACAGCAAAGGTAGCCCCTGAAGCTATTATGCAAAGCAGGGGATCAGACAGCTGGAAACTTGTCTTGAGATCATTAAAGAATAAATACAAGATATGGGCGGATTTCCCCGATTCGCCCGACATGAACTGAATATCACAGTCTTTCCGGTCTGATGCACCGGCATCCTATATGTGGAGTATAAGGTAAACCAGTTCCTTCAGAAGTTCCCCGGGTTCCGTACCTGGATCCCCGAAACCCTTAAACTTAAGATCGTAGGTCCTCAGCAGATTTATAATCCTTATCGTTTTGGCCGGATTGTATATTGAAGCAGCTGTCTGGTAATCCTTAACGAAGAAGGGATTTATCTTGAGCACCGCTGCAACGTTGTTGGGCGATTTATCGCTAAGGTAATGGTAGCTGAGTATTTTGGTGAAATACCCGAAAAGCGAAGCGAAGGTAAAAATCAGGGGATTGTCGGCGGGATTGTCACCAAAATATTTTACAATCATATTTGCCTTCAGGATATTCTTCTCACCAATGGCCTTCTGCAGTTCAAAATTATTGTACTCCTTGCTGATGCCTATGTTCTTTTCTATCAGCGAGGTGGTGATGACAGGCTTGCCCGACGGAAGAGTTATCAGCAGCTTGTCAAGTTCATTCACGATCTTGTGCAGGTCGCTACCGAGGTACTCCGTAAGCATGGCAGAGGCATCGGGGTTTATCTTTATCCCCTTAGTCATCAGGTATCTTTCAATCCAGGGCTGTACCTGATAGTCGCGAAGTTTCACCGACTCGAAATAGGAGCCCTGGGAGTTCAGCGCCTTGTATAGCTTAGTCCTTTTGTCGAGCGTCTTGTACTTGTAATTGAATACCAGTATTGTCGAAAGCAGGGGCTTTTCAAGATAAAGTGCAAGATCCTCTATCTTCTTCATCACCTGACCTTCCTTTACAATTACCACCTGGTGGCTGGCCATCATGGGGAAACGCCTCGATATCTCAATTACAGAAGCTACAGTGGTATCCTCACCATATAAAATGACCTGGTTGAAGGCTTTTTCTTCCCCCGTAAGGACTTTTTCCGCGATGAAATCAGTAATAATGTCAATGTAATAGGGTTCATCGCCTGCAAGAAAATAGACAGGCTTGAATATCCTTTTACGGAGGTCGGACATTATTTCATCAAAAGATACCGGCATGATCAGAACCTCAGGTGTTTAACCGAAATACCGTTCTCCTTTATCTCCCTTAGTGCATCAATACCGATTTCAAGATGCATTTCAACATATTTGTTTGTTACCATCCTGTCGCTCTCTTCCGTCTTTATTCCTGTCGATATCATGGGCTGGTCAGATACGAGAAGAAGGGCGCCCGTGGGTATCTCATTGGCAAATCCTACAGTGAATATAGTGGCTGTTTCCATGTCGATTGCCATAGCCCTTGTTTTCACAAGGTATTTCTTGAACCTGTCGTCGTACTCCCAAACTCTTCTGTTGGTGGTGTATACCGTTCCGGTCCAGTATTCCTTGTTTCGTCTTGTTATAGCTGTCGAGATAGCACTCTGCAGCATGAAGGCAGGCAAGGCCGGCACCTCCAGCGGGAGATAGTCATTCGAGGTACCGTCGCTCCTTATGGCGGCAATAGGAAGAATAAGGTCGCCCAGGGTGTTTTTTGCTTTCAGCCCGCCACACTTGCCCAGAAACAAAACCGCCGAAGGTTCAACAGCGCTAAGAAGATCCATCACCGTTGCCGCATTCGGACTTCCCATCCCGAAATTAATTATGGTAATCCCGTCGGAGGTCGCACTCGGCATATTCTTGTCACGGCCTTCCACCTCAACATTGTTCCATTTGGCAAACAGCTCCACGTAGTACAGGTAGTTCGTGAGAAGATAATACTTGCCGAAGCTTTCAAGACGCTTGCCGGTGTAACGGGGAAGCCAGTTATTAACAATTTCTTCTTTGGTTTTCATTCGCTTTTCCTCTTTTGTCTTTATCTCAATATATTTGGGTTCTCAAAATTACAAAAGTAAGTTGAAAGAGCTGAATCTTCCGCCATATTCCTTTACAATAACCGGGAAAGAGGGATCGATGATGATACTGGATACCATCAGGAGGAAGTTTGTAAAGCTAACTCCCGAGGAATGGGTGCGTCAACATTTTGTCCACTACCTGATAAAAGAGGGAGGATACCCTTCCGGCTTAATTGGCATAGAGGTGATGTTCAGGTTCAATAACATGAAAAAAAGAGCCGACATACTGGTACACGACAGGTGTGGTGAGCCGGTTATGATAGTGGAATGCAAATCGCCCGATATAAATATCTCCGATTTCTACGAGGACAAGGTTTACGACCAGATCGGGGGCTACAACCTTGGTCTTAAACTTCCTTTTGCCATAGTCACCAATGGCCTGGTACACTACGCATTCCGCTTCGACCCCGAACGAAACCAGTATGTCCACCTGCTCGAAATACCTTTTTACAATGACCTGATTGCCGGGAAAAATGATTGATGTTACCTGTGCCATAATCAGAAACGAGGATGAGGATATCCTCGTGGTTCAGAGGGGAGAAAAGACCGATAACCCTTTAATGTGGGAATTTCCCGGAGGAAAGCTTCAGGAAGGAGAAAGTGAAGAGGACTGCATTATACGGGAAATCAGGGAAGAACTCAATATGAGCATGGTTATCTGCAGCCGCCTTCCCGCAGTCGAACACGATTACGGCGACAGGCAGATACGGCTTATCCCATTCGTATGCGACACCCTCGACGATCTTCCTTTCCTGACGGAACACCTGGCCTTTAGGTGGGTCTCTCCCGGTGAACTCCTCGATGTGGGTTTCTCGGAAGCCGATATTCCGGTTGCGGAAGAATACCTTAAATACATCAGTTTTACAGAGGATTCAATCCCTGAGACCAGACCGGCTCCCTCCGCCTGACTGGAGCAGGTATACCTTTAAAATCAACATTTCATTATGATGGAAATTGTGTAATTTTGCACGTTAATAGAATCCGGCAAATGCTTATTGCAGATACATCGGGCCAGTTGTGCCCCGCTCCGCTGATTGCCACAAAAAGAGCTCTCAGGGAAACAGCCCAGGGAGAAAGCTTTCAGGTAATTACAGACAACCCTGCTTCATTCAGTAATATCTCGAGGTTCCTCAACGATAACAAGATTCCTTTTTCATTTACCGAATCGGAGGGGAAATGGACACTGACAGTGAAAAAGACAGGACCGGTCGGTGAAAATTCCGATCCCTCAGAATATTGCAGCACTGATATCCCGCATTTTTCAAAAGGCAGTTTTATCGTTGTGTTTTCTTCAGATAAAATGGGGGAGGGGGACGAAAATCTGGGTTGTCTTCTAATGAGGAATTTCATTCTGGCAATCAAGGAACTGGATCTTCTTCCCGCCAAAATGGTGTTTTACAATTCAGGAGTTCACCTTGTCAGCGATAAGTCACCGGTTTTAAACCATCTGCAGGAACTTGAAAAAATGGGCGTGACATTGCTTGTCTGTGAAACCTGCGCCAGGCATTATTCGATAGTTGATAAGATTTCAGCCGGAATCCTGAGCAATATGTTCGAGATCGCCCAGACAATGTCATCAGCCGGCAATATAATAAAGCCATGACGGTAGATCTGCTCGATTTTACCGAAGCGGGAGGATGCTCCGCTAAGATATCCCCGAAACTGCTTGAAGAATTCCTTAAGCATATTCCGGAAACAGCCGATCCGGATATTCTCGTTGGCATTGATACCCATGACGATGCAGGCGTATACAGGGTAAATGACGATCTTGCCCTGGTTTTCACAACCGACTTTTTCCCCCCGGTCTGCAGCGATCCCTACGAATTCGGGCAGATAGCCGCGGCCAACTCCATAAGCGATGTCTATGCAATGGGTGCAACACCGGTTATAGCCCTCAACTTAATGATGTTCCCCTCGGCAAAACTGCCCCCTGAGGCTTACGCGTCCATACTCAGGGGGGGAGCGGATAAGGCTGCTGAAGCCGGACTGAGTATAATAGGCGGACATACCATAGATGACAATGTTCCCAAATATGGTCTGGCAGTGATTGGCTTTGTCCACCCCGGAAAAATAATCACCAACTCGGCTGCCAAACCCGGTGATCTGCTTGTACTTACTAAACCGATCGGTACAGGAGTGATACTTGCAGCCCGGAGAATGAAGATCGCGTCGCCTGAGGATGTGAATGAAGCATTGCGGCTGATGAAAAGCCTGAACTTTCGTGCCGCCGCCGTGATGCAGAGATTCGGGGTGAAGGCGGCCACAGACATCACAGGTTTCGGACTCGCTGGACATGCCCTTAAAATGGCAAGGGCGGGAAATGTTACCATCGAAATAGGCCTTGAAGCCCTGCCTCTGATCGGAGATGCATACAGGCTTGCTGACGAAGGATGTATCCCGGGTGCTGCATTCAGAAACCTCGATTTTGTCGAAGAGGATACTTATTTCGCGGAAGACCTGGATTATAACCTTAAGATGCTGTCGATGGATGCACAGACATCAGGAGGCATACTGATGTGCGTCGGGGAGGATATCGCGGCTAAGCTTGTCAGAACTCTCAGACAGGAAGTGGACTCATCTTGCGCGATCATCGGAAAAGTCATGGGAAAAGAAGAAAAGTACCTGCGCCTTTTGAATCAGTTAAACCCGGATTATCTGTCTGATAATATCGCCTGATTCCATTCAGATACTCTACAGTTTACCCTTTAGACCGGAACTGTTAATAATGTAACAATATCGTAACAACAAAAGGATTTCATTTCCCCTGGACTTACTATTTTTGAAATATTGATACCTGATCAATATTTATTTACAACTCCTTGAAAACAAGACATAGACATTTTCAATTCATCTCGCCTTAAACGAAATCTTCACTCGCTTATGACATTTTTGGTCTTTATTATAGTTATCGTTCTCATTTTTGATTTTATAAACGGATTCCACGATTCGGCCAACTCAATTGCCACAGTCGTATCAACGAAAGTATTGTCGCCTTTTGCTGCAGTTGCCCTTGCTGCCACATTCAACTTCGTGGCATTTCTTATTTTTCCCCTTAAGGTTGCCAAGACAATAGGATCGGGAGTCATAGATACGGAAATTGTGACTCTCGAATTGATTGCAGCCGCAGTTCTGGCCGCCATCATCTGGAACCTTATCACCTGGTGGCTCGGACTTCCTTCAAGTTCTTCACATACCCTGGTAGGGGGATTAGTCGGAGCCGCAATTGCAAGCAGCGGTTTCGGATCGGTTGTATATGCCGGTATACTGAAGATTGCAGTTTTTATTGTTATTGCCCCTGTACTGGGAATGCTGATGTCATACCTGATAACCATCCTGGTTCTTCATATCGTGAAGGGACATTCCCCTTTCGGGGTCGACAAACACTTCAGACGGCTCCAGCTTGTATCCGCCTCTGCCTTCAGCCTCGGTCACGGCGGTAACGATGCACAGAAATCGATGGGCATTATCTGGGTGGCTCTTTATGCCATGGGAAAGGTTCCGAGAGATTCCGACCCTGCATTGTGGATAGTCCTTTCATGCCATGCCGCGATTGCCCTTGGAACTCTTTTCGGGGGGTGGAGGATTGTGAAAACCATGGGACAAAAGATCACCAAGCTCAAGCCTTTTGAAGGTTTCTGCGCCGAAACAGCCGGAGCGGTCACACTTTTCATGGCAACAGGCCTGGGAATCCCTGTCAGTACAACCCATACAATTACAGGTTCCATAATAGGGGTAGGGGCAACAAAGAGAGCTTCAGCCGTTAAATGGGGTGTGACCACCAAAATCTTCTGGGCCTGGATACTGACAATCCCGGTATCGGCAATAATAGGAGCAGTGCTATACTATATCGTCAGGATGCTTGTATGACAATGCCTCCCCTGAAAAAACAGGTGTAAGAGATTCCTAATGCCTCTTTGTAACTAAAATGTAACAATCTTTTATCCGAAAACAGTGGAATATTTCGCTAAGCCGGGTTACTTTTATCCAATCGGCAGAGATCTAAATATATATTTCTAAAGTGCATATAATCAGCGGTTTCTAAAATTTCATACAATGACAAAGGAAAGCATCATGAAGGTATTCACTCCAAAATACCACGCAATCTACCCGGTTTTCGAAAAGAGCGCTGAAAACCTTGTGAGGATAAGCGGAAAACTGAAGCTTTTGTTTAATACAGCTGATTTTTCGGAAAGAAAAACAATCATCAGCGAATTAGGAAAATATAAAGAGGAGGGCAACCGGATAGCAGGTGAAATGTATTCAATAGTCAATTCGCTGATCATAAATCCATTCGACAGGGAGGATATCAATAAACTTTTCAACAGGATAGACGATCTGCTCCATTATATCAACCAGATTGGAAAAATGACAGAATTGATGAAAAGCGATGTGAGTATCCCCGTTTTTATTGATCTTTCCGGTATACTATCGGAGGCCTCCGGTGAAATCGCTTCGAATATTAAGCGGCTTAAGAAAATCAATGACTCAAAAAAATCCATTGCTGAAGGATGCAGGTCAGTCAGCCGGCTTGAGAAAAAGGCTGAGGAAGTGTTCTATGACGGGGCAACCGGTCTGTTCTCATCCTCCGAAGGCGATATGGTACATCTTGCCATGAGAAAAAAAAGCATGGAAACTTTCCTTAAATGCTTTGACCAGATAAATGACATCACGGAATCAATCAGGACTATACTGATCAAAGCTTCATGAGGGAAGGGGGTAAAGTTCTTTTTATTAACAACCAGTTAATTCCCAATTCAAATCCACCCCTAAATCCCCCAGGGGGGGACTTGAAATCCCTGAAAACCAGAGAATTTGTGCCTTTAACATTCAATACTTTCAATAAATGGTTCTTTAAGCCCCCTCTGGGGGTTTGGGGTAACGTTCCCCTGGGGGTTTGGGGGTAAAACCCGGGGTTTGGGATAAAGCCCCGAAGAGTAAACCACATAGAAAATTGAAGTAAGAGATATGCCTTGAAATAAAGCGGCGACTAAGGGGCTTATTTCGGCAGCGAGAACAGAAACTCCGTTCCACCTCCTGCACGTTTGCGGACAAGAATCTCACCCCGGTGAAGCAGTATGGCATTTTTGACTATCGCCAGCCCCAGACCGGTACCCCCGCTCTTTCTCGACCTGCCGGAATCAAGCCTGTAAAACCTCTCAAAGACCCTGTGGATATGTTCCTGAGGTATGCCTACTCCATCATCTGAAAAGGAAAAATGGAAGAATCTCCTGTCTTCATTGTATATAAGGATCCTGATGGTGGTATTATCACCCGCGTAGTTTATTGAATTCTCAATAAGATTCTGAAATACCGACATTATCAACGATTTGTTGCCTTTAACAGTGACGTCGTTATCCATATTTATTTCCACCTTCATGTTCCTCGCTTCAATAGCCGACTTGAAATTGTCGCGAACCTCCCTTACCAGTTTTCTGATTCTGATCCTCTCGGGTACAAATGAGGCTCCGGCTTCCTCAATCCTGTTCAGCACCGAAATGTCGTTTATAAGTCCTGTGAGCCTGTCGGTCTGGGCAAGTGCCTTCTCGAGGAAATAATCCTTTTTCTTAGGCTCGATATCGGGATCGGCTATCAGTGTTTCAAGGTAACCTTTTATTGAAGAGACCGGCGTTTTAAGCTCATGTGCAATATTGGAAGTCATCTGCTGCTTTATGAGCTTGTTTTTTCCTATCCTGGTTATATCTTTCAGAATCACCTCAAAACTTTTATCCTGAAATATTACACACTGCACACTGAAGAACCTTCCATCCCTCGATACCTGGTACTCCATCTTGGGAAGATCGCTCGAGTTTATTTCGGTTCCGGAATGTTTCGAGATAAAGTTGCTTACGGGAGAAAATTCAGCAATCTCAAAGAAATTGGAAGTGAAGATCTTCAAATCTCCGGAAATAAGATTCATCTGATTTATGAAATGATTATTGCTGAAAATGATATCCCTTTCATTCGAGAAAATTGCTACCCCCTCATTAAGGGCATTCAGGTGATTGAAGAATTTCCCCTTCTCAATAAGCAGATCGTTCTTTACCGCCAGGAGATTGTTATATATGCCGAGTATCTCTGAACCTATATCTCCAAGTTCATTCTTTGGGAAGTCCAAAACAAAGGGCTCATCATTCTTAAGGCTGAATGTAAAATCCTGAAGCCGGGTGACCGATTCTCCAAATCTCTTGGTTGCCAGCAGCAGAACCACCCCTATAACCAGAAAGCAACCCACGACCAGGAACATAAAGCTCATGTTGGCCTTCATGAAATTGGATATGCTTACATCGTAGACTAACGCGGATCTTATGAAATACTTACCGTATGATCTGGAATAATAATAGAAGTTCTGACCTGTGCTTTCGGAACGTCTTATGTTGGTCCCGTATTCCGATAGCAGCGATGCTGCAACTTCCGGTCTGTCAAGGTGGTTCTCCATGTTTTGCCAGTCAGCCACGAAGCTGTCATAAAGAACAATTCCCGATTTGTCGATCACTGTTAGGCGCATGTGGTCATGGGGAAGAAGACGATTCAGGGAATCAAGGAGATGATAATTCCCCGACTGGGGTATGGAATAGATATTTATATAGTTGTCGGTAATTTTTGTGATATTCAGCAATTCGTTATTCAGGCTTGTGATCTTGTATTGCTTTTCCCTGTTAAAAAGATATGCAATAATGAGAAGGGCGATGAACAGGTAGATCGCCGAATAGAAGATCAGAAGACTGTTTCTGAATTTGTTTCTTTTCCTAAGCATGCTTCAGCCTGATCAGAATTCAAAATTCAAAATAATAACCGTAACCTGTCTTGTTCTTTAGGTTCTGGCTGTAGCTTCCAAGCTTGGTCCGGAGCCTGGTGATATTAACATCAACCGTTCTCTCGGTAACTATTACATCCTTTCCCCATACGTTGGTCAACACTTCGTCTCTTGAGAAAACCCTGGTCTGGTTCTCGAGCAGCAGCCTGAGTATCTCGAATTCCTTCTTGGTCAACTCAACTTTTTGATTATTGATGATAAGCCGTTTCCTGGCTGTATCCAGCTCAAGATCCCCGAATCTTATCACCGGCGACTCTTTTATCTTTTCGGTTTTTGCGCGCTTGAGCACTGCCTTTACTCTTGCCGTAAGTTCATTTATTGAGAATGGTTTTGCCATATAATCGTCGGCGCCCAGGCTGAAACCTGTAAGAATATCATTCTCAGTGTCCCTGGCTGTGAGAAAGATTATCGGAATGTTCAGGCTCATCTCCTTCCGGAGCTTGTCGGCAAATTTGAAGCCCGACATGGCTCCCATCATCACGTCAAGAAGGATAAGATCGAAACTGGCCAGCGGCAACTTAAGAGCTTCCTCTGCAGAATGGACCACCTCTGTAAGGTAGCCTTCGTTGCCCAGATTATACTGAAGGATCTCACACAGATCCTCTTCATCGTCGACAATCAGTATCCGTTTGTTCCTGGTATTCATATGACGGGAAGTTTGGGTAAGTGTGTGCAATGAGTCATGGCATAAATGTACATGAAAAAGTTAAATATATTGAGGGCATTATGGAAGAAGAAATGCCCGTAAAAACCGGTAGCGTCAGTTCAAACGGGCATTTGCAACCAATCATGCGCGAAACACAGACTAAAACAGGATATAAGCAAGCTTCAGGTGGCATGTGATACCGGGTTCAAGCCGGGTGAAGAACTGATCAGTCGGATTAAAGGATTTGAAAACCGATTCTTTTTTGTCGTTTAGGAGATTGTCGATCTTGAGTTCAAGCTGTAGCTTTTTCTCCTTCCCCAGCTTTCCCGACGCGGTAAAGTTCAGATTATGGAATGGCAGAGTGTAGATATCCGGCCTGTCGGCTATACCGACATACTGAAGTGTTTTTCCCTGAACATTATAGAACAACCCTGCTTCAAACCCGGGCCAGAATGAGATATCCCCGCCGGACCATGTGATGCCGCTGTTTATTATCCATGGAGACTGCCCTGCCATCTCGCGGGTCCTTCTCACCGTCTGACCCGTACGGGAGTTTTCGATACGCGAGTAATACTCGGTGAGGCTAAGTTCTATCCCCGACCTGATGAATGATATGTTTGAAGAAAAATTGAAGTTATCGAGGGCTTTGTCAATAGCTCCCAGGTTCTGACGAATCTCGAATTCCATCCCGAGAACCTGGCCGTCGCCGACATTCCTAGGCTGGAAAGTACCAGTCTGCGTGGCATATTGAACAACCTCTATGGGCTTGTTGAAATATTTCCAGAAAGCGCTGACTGATATCATCTGACCATTTGACCGGTATAACTCCCACCTGAGATCCATGTTATGAATATCAGAGCTTTCCAGTTTGCCATTCCAGTATTCCCTGCCTGCAACATCGTCAGCATCGCGGAACATACCCCCGACAAAAGTCCTTCCGCTGATCGGATCGGCAATTTCGGCATATGACAGTTCCTTGAACGAAGGCCTGGCAATCGTTCTGGCATATGATGCCCTGAGTTTCTGCTTGTCGTTAAGTCCGTAAACAAGGTTTAGCGATGGAAAAAATCCCAGATCGTCAAGTACCTTGTCGTTATTTAGGACAATGGTGCCAAGCTGATTCTGCCCGCTATACCTCTGTATGAATTTTTCGAGTCTTAGCCCGGCAATAACCCTCAGGCCCTTCAGGAGTGTCATCTCGGTTGATACATATCCAGCCCCGTTGACAGAAGCTGCATTGAACTGGTTGGGATTTGAAGGAAGAAATCCGGCTTCGTAAGTTGTCCCGCTTCCATAATCAGTACCGTTGAGAGGCCAGATATTTTCGGGCCTGAATAGCTCATCGGGATCGCCAGTAAGGGGTAAGTTCCTGATATTAAGCATGAATTTCCTTATCATGAAGTCGCGCTCCTTGTATGTATATGCACCGCCGAAATTAAACTTTGCAGGCTCACCATTGAACCTGAAATCTTTTGTTGCATGAATGACTCCCGCGATGTTTTTTTCTGAAAGCGACCTCCATATCCTTTCAGGGAAGCCGGATTCGGTGTTAATCAGGTAGTTGTTTATACTTCCTTCAACATAACGCGCGAAACGTGCATCAGGGTCCTCTATTTTTGAGAATGTCGGGGAAAGCTTCCAGATAAGATCCCATTTGCCGTCGCGGAAGGAGTGCTTGCCGTCGAGTAGTATGTTGGTCAGGGAACGCTGACTATATTCAAGGTTGTGCTGGTAGCCTGAGAAAATACTTCCCTGATCGGAACCATCATAATCAAAGATCCCGGCCTTCGATTCTCCGTTCTGCAGGTGAATAATGTTGATCCTGTATTTGGAATTCAGTGTTTTGACAGCAAAACCAACCAGCCCGCTAAGCAACACTGTGTTGACACCATAGTCTCCTTTCTGGAATTCCCTCACTTCCAGTACTGTGACATCGGGATCGCTGGACATCCCGTATCGGCCGTATTCTGCATCCTTGTAAAATTCGGTGTTGTTTTTGTACGAAAATCCCAGGTTGTAGCCGAGTGTAAACTTTTTCAAAGGTATCTGATTACCGAATGAAGATCCAAAGTTGTAATCCATGAAGCTTTTCTGCTTTAGCGCGGCCATGTGAGGATTGAAACTCTCAAGAACTTCGCGGTACCTCAATGCCTGTTCACCCTGGGGATTGCCTATGACAGAAGCGAAGAAGGGAAGGTTGTCTTCCGCGGGGATGGCCCTGGCTCCGTTGTCAAATCCAAGGAAATCGGTACTGCTGCCACTGTAGCTCAGATAATCATTCCTGAAATGATAATCAGGATTGTAGCTTGTACCTATGAAGAGATTTCCCTTTTTCTCATCAGGGAAATCCATGAGAGAAATATCGATAATTCCGCCCGTGAAATCGGCCGGCAGTTCCGCGCTGAAGGATTTGTGAACAATGATATTATCTATAAGGTTTGTCGGGAAAATGTCCATTTGCATGGTGTTACGATCGGGATCAAGCCCGGGGATGTCGACTCCGTTAAGGATTGTTTTAGTATAACGGTCGCCAAGACCTCTGACGAATACATACCTTCCGCCTTCGACTGATACCCCGGTAACCCTTTTCATTGAGGCTGCAGCATCCGAGTCACCCATCTTTCTGAAGTTGGCCGAGGAGATCCCGTCGATAAGATTGGGAGATTCCATTTTAATAGCCATGACGGCATTCTCCGTGTTCCTTGTCATTTGGGCGCTGACAGTTACTTCCGACAGGCCGAAAGTTGCCGGTTTAAGTAACAGGTTATCGAGAAGGGTTACATTATCCGGACTTACCCTTACATCGTTCATAGTAAACGTTTCGTAGGATACAAATGAAAACCTGAGATTGTAAACACCCGCCTTAATGGAAATATTGAACTTGCCATCAAGGTCAGTCAGCATTCCTTTCGTGCTGCCTTCAACCACGATCGTAACTCCTGCAAGAGCTTCTCCGGTGGATTCATCATATACCGAACCCCTGATGATGCCATTCTGAGCGGAAATATTTCCGCTCAGAAGCATCAGGAATATAAATGGTGATAAGAATCTTATAAAGCGCATAATTGATTGGCTAAGGTTTCAGTCTATTGTTTAGAAGTTTTTGAGTGAACCGGAAACAGCTGTCCATGTCCAGCCCAGGAAAACATCAGGATTTGCACCCTTCGTGTTTGCTCCTGCTGCTACGGCTGTCACGAACGCGTCGCTTCCGCCCTTGAAGAAGTCGGTAAGATTTGTACCTGCCGGCAGGGTTGCCTGAAGATTTGTAAAGGTGCATTCATACAATGTTGGCAGTTCATCAAAATCCTGTCCGGCCTTGAGACCGAAGAAATATATACCGTCCATATCAACGTTGGAGTTTGGATCCAGATCAACAAGTCCCTGGGCATCGCCCGCGTAACATGATCCATTCTTCAGAGTGTGCTTTGCTACCATAGTACCCTCGGGCCCGTCAAGTTCGAGACATTCATCACCCGGATTGATCACTATGAAATTGTCCAGAGTCCCTCCCCACGACTGGTCAGTGTCAATTGCATCATCACCGGTATTGAGGACCACGACATTCTTTACATTTACCGTTCCTCCAAACCATTCAATTCCGTCATCCTGGTTGGAGACAATTTCTATGTTTTCAATGACTGTTCCGGAACCAACACCTCCAAGTGTCAGTCCGTTTATCTCGTTCCCTTCTCCGATATTGGCGCCACCATGACGTATGGAAACATACTTCAGGACTCCTGAATTATCGGCAGGATCATTTCCTCCGTAAAGTCCGTTCAGATCCGACGCGGGAATACCTTCTATCTGCATGGCATCAGATTCAGCCGAGATGGGAGCGCTTCCAAGAATAAGAACTCCACCCCACAATCCATTCATGGTGGGAGCAAGGTTGGGGCTGGCAATCTCACCGGGGATTATGTTGTCGGATACAGATGTGAAGATGATAGGAGAATCTGCCGTACCTTCAGCCATGATCTTTCCTCCCCTTGCAATCATAAGGGCGGTGGCATTGGCTTCAGAACCTTCGCGGCCTTTGACGATAACTCCGGGCTCAATTGTGAGTGTGGCACCCGAAACTACGGTAATACGACCTTCCAGAATGTAAATATTTCCTGCCTTCCACGTCGTGTTCGATGTTATGTTCTGAGTGACCGAGATGACCGGAACACCTTCAATGGTAAGGACTGCCGTGGCACTTCCCGTCTGGCTGTCATTGTCAGTCAGAGTCAGAACCACCGATCCTGCTCCTGTTGCCTTTCCGGCAGTGAACGATACCACTATTGTTCCCGATGCAGCTCCTGCACTCCCATCAGTAATTATATGTGCTTCGCCGCCAGTGGATGTCACCGTGGCTGACTTGAATCCCGCGGGGGCATTGAAACTGAAGCTCAGATTAACGGTTTCAGTGATCTCAACCGATGAGTTCTGAGGCGCGGTTACTACAGGAGGATCATTTTCTTTTTTACATCCTGAAAACACTAATCCAATCAGGACAATAATGCTTAAGTACTTTTTCATTTTAATTTGTTATTAAGTTTTGGTTATGTATCTGACCGTGGCAAAAGTATGATCCGGATAATTCACCGGGGTTAAGGAACAGTTAAGCTTTTGTTACAAGGCCCCCTGGATATATGTCATAATATCAGTATGATATATAAAGCTGTAACCCTTTTGTAATATTAGATTACCCATTTCCTGCTTCTGCAACTTTAGTCGCGGCAAGGCACAGATTGGAGATTAAGAATAAATTGCTGTAAACTGAATTTTATTAATGGAATTCAGATAATTCTTATTGATCATTACCAATACTAACGCTTGATTTTAATAACTTGCATTTTATTTTAGAGCCATCTGCCATGAGATTTCTTTGCATCGCATTTTTAACATTTATCGTTTCAGGAGCGCTTGCCTCCCAGACTCTCATTGCCCCTAACTATTCTCTGAAAAGCCATGAAACCCTGAGGATTGTCAAAATTGAACTCAGGCCTGAGGCGGCAATTCTATACATGAACATCGAAAACAGGATAGAGAACGGTACATTCTGCGCGGATAAGAATATTTTCCTGATATATCCCGATGGAAAGAAAAGCAAACTGATCTCTTCCGACAATATTCCTGTTTGTCCCGAGACACACGTTTTCAGGATGCCAGGGGAGAAGCTAGATTTCGTACTGACTTTTCCGCCGGTTCCCGGGAGTGTCGAATGGGTTGACCTGGTTGAGGAATGCAGTGAAAACTGCTTTTCGTTCTATGGAATTACCCTAAATTCAGATCTGAACCAGAGGATAGACAATGCGTTCAGGCTTGCAGAAAACGATGAAACAACCAGAGCAATGGCCGGCTTCATCGCTCTTGCTGACGAACTGGAGACCACAGGGCATGGCATTTCCGGATTGCTTTACATCAATATAATAAAACTGGCAGGCGTATCGGGCGATTATAAAAAGGCCGTTGAGTGGTACCGGAAACTGAAATCATCGGATTTGCCAAGGGTGGATAAGTATCTGAAGCACCTGAATGATCAGGGAATACGCTATTGAGAACGGAGGAAGAAAAGCGCCTTGTACCAGGAGCAAAAAAAGCGCCCTCCTCAGGCGCTTTTTTTATATCGCTTATTTCTTATTTCAGAAGCTCAGATCGAGTCCGACGCCGATAACGAGTGTTCTTTTCTTGTATGTTTCCGTGGGCATCAGGTTAATGCCTCCGAGGTAATGGTTGACCGTGATGCTGTCGTCAATGTACTTGGTATATGCTACACCAAAATTGAGCTCTATATTGTCGGTGAAGGCAAAAGCACCGCCGGCTCCGACGGTATGTGTTGAAAGACCGTAGCTGAGGTCGCTCTGATAAAGGCTGTTGACACCCTTGTTTGCAAATGAGTAGCCGACGCTCGCGGCAAATGTTTCAGTTACATTGATCTCGTAGCCGGCTGAGATTGACAGACCGTTTTCAGCTATTATTTGATCGTTTTCGATGTGAACAAGATAATCCGACGAATTCTGGGGTGTCAGATCGATATAATGTCCGTAGTCAGCCGATTTGTCAAAATAGTAGTTAGCTCCGGCGTTTACACTGAACAGAGGGAATCTGAGTTCAGCTCCGACTGCCAGCATTGCAGGCATGTCGTTTCTTATTTTTGCTCCGTTGGGGAACCTTGTAATCGGAATTTCAGGATCTTCATTCAGGTAACCTGTCGTCAGATCCGTGGTTGTTTTATTGGTAAGTTCAAGTTTGGTGGCCATTTCATACTTGACGGCTATATTGACGTTATCGCTTGGCGCGATGTTGATGCTGAAGAAGGGAGTAATTCCCGAACCTGTCTGCTCGGCTTTAGCTTCCTGGTCTTCAAGCAGAGATGCTTTGTTGCCGTAAATGTTAGCGACTCCGAAGAAAGCATCCTGACTCTGGAGAATCGTTAGGGAAGTAGCATTCGGAATACCGAGGTTGGTAAGACCGCCTATAATACTGTTCCTTGTTGCCTCATTGATTGCTCCTGCCTGTACCAGCTGGTCAGCCGTAAATCCGCCGAGATCATTGTCGATAAGTGCATTGAGCGAGTTGCCTCCTGCCCGGGCATTAGTTGAAATTTCGCCGATTATTTCAGAGGCAGCTGTCCATCCGCCAACGGTATTTACCTCAACATCCCTGAGATAACCTTCGTAGCTGTTCCTGGCGGTAACATATCTCGCTCCGGCGGCTACAGACAGCCAGTCATTTACCTTGTATGATACTGCTCCCTGGAATCCAAGGAAGGTAGATGTCCCTTTGAAATCTATATCCATCCTGTATCCGGTAACCCCGTAAGGCGTTGCAGCAAGGGAAGGAACCAGGTCCGACTGGCTCATCTCCAGGGAAGGAAGACCATCCGCATAGCTTGCTCCGCCGCCACCGCCAATGGGCATGAATCCTACAGAGAAGGCTATCCTGTCAAGCTTGTAGGCTGCGTAGACGGAGGGGAACAGGGGAGCAGTCACAGAACCTTTATAGATACCAGAATTCAGATAGGGATAGCTGCTCTCAATGGTCCTCTTCTGGAAAACTGTCTGATTGCTTAGCGAAAGATGGAATCCATTATCCATCATCATCAATCCTGCAGGATTGTAGTAAACTGCATCCGTTTTTATTGATGCATTCCTCGAGGGCATCCTTGCCCAGGTAGCACTCTGATTGGTATTGGTAACCAGTCCGCCGGCAAACAATGATCCGGTGACTAAAGCTGCTGTTACAAAAGTCAATAATCTTCTCATAGGGTAATTTTTAAGTTAAAACTTGGGAACTGCCTGCGCTATTTTCAGCAGGAAATAATCATCTTCCCTTTTTTTGCTTTAAGTTTTGTTTGGTCTGTTCAAAGAACAAATGAAGGGCAAATGTATGAAAATATTTGAATCATGCAAATAAGTCTAAAAATATCATACTGATACCTAATCGATTGTAAGTTATTTCAAAGGCTGTTCGAAAATTACAGTTTTATGATGATTGCCCTGTAACTGCTTTATTATTTTCGTCACTTATGGTGCCAGGCTGCCTTAGGTAAACGACAAATACTCCGGCAAGGGTTTATCCTGTACGAATATCCGATATGGTTCCGCTTACGCTTAGCTCTGTCTGAGCTTTCAACGGACCCGTAAGGGAAATGATAAGTTAGACCGCGATATAATGCTACGGATCATTTTGCCTTGAATGTCATCTCAATGGTGATAGGTGGTCCGGTAAGGTTATTGGGGTCGGGAAAGCTTCCCTGCAGGCTCAGTGATGTTGAGGTGAGTTCAACGATGGTAAGGGTTATAGATATTGGAAGCGCCGTGGTTGTGATTACAAGCTTTTCCTCAGCAGCAGCAAAGGTCCATTCTCCCGAATATGTCCCAAAGGTGCCGCTACCGTCGACATTGAATTTCACCTCCCCGGCAAAACCTTCAAGAATTCCGCCCGGCCCTGTGGCATCAACTCCATTAGCCTTCAGGCTGACCGGAGTCCATGTGGCCTCGGTCAGGAATTTAAACCTGTCCGATTCATCATCCTTACATGAATATGCAATAACCAGGGTGGCAATGATCAGAAATGATGCAACTTTCTTCATAACTTTGAATTTTATGTTTCTTTTCAGGCTCAAAGTTACAAAAAGATTTGAGCTCCTGTCCAAAGTTATGATACAGGCTTTCCCGGTCTGCGGATACACACTACAGATATCAGAGTTCCCTGATCTTGATGTTCTTGAACCACACCCTGTCGCCGTGATCCTGCAATAGTATCCTTCCTTCTTCGGCTTCACCGAATCCTTTAAACCTGCTGAATTTGCTTGCTGCCACAAGTTCCCTCCATGAATCGGAGCCTCTTTCATATTCAACAGTCATGAATCCGTTGAGCCAGTGCTGTACCTTATTGCCGTTTACAATAATGACTGCCCTGCTCCACTGGCCGAAACCATTGTCCCTCTTGTTCTTCGGGGCTATCAGATCATACAGCCCGGCAAGGGTCCTGTTGCCTGCAATGCCCATTTTTGCATCGGGGTGATTGCGGTCATCGAGAATCTGGTACTCACAGCCTATTGAAGCCATAGCTCCTTTATCCCTTTCGATGTCGATAAAGTACTTGATGCCGCTGTTCCCGCCTTCAACATATTTAAAGTCGACCGATAATTCGAAGTTCCTGAACTTCTCAGTGGTTACAATGTCACCTCCACCTCCGGGTTGTTTCGATTCAGGATTTAAAGTCAGGGTTCCGTCAACTATCTCCCATCCGTTTTCCGGGAACTTCCCGCTTTTGGCATTTATCCAGCCGGATGTTGTCTTACCGTCGAAAAGAAGCTTCCAGCCCTCTTCTGCCTCGCGTTCGGAAAGTACATTGCTGAGATAGTTTACCTGGGGAATTTCCTTTGTTTCAGGCTTCCTGTATTTTTCAAGTTCTTCGGTCATTATCCTGATATTCCTCCATTTAACTTCCAGTCCTGCCCTTGTCGAATCATTTCCGATAGAGTGTACCTGCAGAGCTATGAGTCCCGACGGAGTCATGTCATCCAGAAGATCGGCACAGGGTACGCCGTTTACCCAGGTCCTTATCGAATTGCCGATTGCTTCAACCCTGTAGTGGTTCCATTCGCCCACCTTCAGGGCTTTCTGGCCCATGGGATTTTTGTCAAGAGTGTAAAGCCAGCCTCGCCGGGCTTCATCATAGATTCCTCCCGACCATGCACGGGGCGACGGATCCAACTCAACCTGATATCCGTGAACCCTTCCATTCTGGTAATCAGGCCTGCTTTCGCTCCTGAACTGGACACCCGAGTTCATCTGAGGATCAAACCAGGTTTCAAATTCAAGGATGAAATCGCCGTATTTCTCCTTGGTACAAAGAAATGAATTGGGTGAAGCAGTGACAGTGGTGCCGGTTACAACTCCGTCCTCAAGCTTGTAAGGCGCTGTTCCGTTAAGCTGCTCCCAGGCTGATAGATCTTTCTTTATCAGATTGATCCATGGTTCTTTTTCTGAACATGCCGTGAACAGGCACAACATCAGAATCGCGGTAATAAGACCTGATCTCTTCATAATATTTAAAGTAGTTTTATATGTTTCAAAAGAGTAAAGATACCCAAAAAGAATCGGAAAGATGACTTTTCCTGTAATCCATTTTTTATTACTTTAGCCGGACTGCACGGAAAACACTAAATTCTATAATATAATGAAGAAAATTCTCCTCCTTCAGATGATCCTGATCATGTTCCTCGCATGGTCGTGTACAGAGAATAAAAACAATCAGGAATTGAAGCCGGGAACGCCCGCTTCGGTTCAGGTATCGGCCGAAAGGCTTAACAGGATCGATTCAATGATCATTCAGAGTATTGAAAACAAATGGATTGCCGGAGCTGTCGGATTCATTGCACGCGACGGCAAAATTATTTATAACAGGGCATTCGGCGAGAGCGACCTTGAGAACGGGACGCCGATGCAGACCGATGCAATCTTCAGGATAGCATCGCAGACAAAAGCAATTGCAAGCATCGGGCTTATGATGCTTTTCGAGGAAGGAAAATTTCTCCTCGACGACCCCGTCTCCAAATACATACCCGAGTTCGCCAATCCTCAGGTTATAGATAAATATAATCCGGAAGACACCAGCTTTACAACGATTCCTGCCAGGCGGGAAATAACGATAAGGGATCTTTTTACCCATACATCGGGCATTGATTACGCGGGAATCGGTTCGCCAATGATGAATGCCGTTTATTCAAAGGCCGGCATCATGGGAGGCTTCGGCAACGAAATGATAACGATAGGAGACGATATCAGGCTGCTTGGGAAACAGCCCCTGGTCCATCAGCCGGGCGAAAGATTCACTTACGGGCTGAATGTGGATGTGATAGGATACCTTGTTGAGATCCTTTCAGGTCAGAAGCTTGATCAGTTCCTGAAAACAAGGCTCTTCGATCCCCTTGGCATGGAAGACACCTGGTTCTACCTGCCTGAAGACAAACATCAGAGACTTGTAAAGGTAAACACGGAAGACCAGAACCGCACGGTAGTTCCAATGCCGGATCAGGAGATTGTAAACTATCCTCTGACAAATGGTGTTTATTTCTCAGGAGGTGCCGGACTCAGCTCCACCACAAGGGATTATGCCATTTTTCTCCAGATGCTTCTCAACAAGGGAGAGTACAAGGGGAAAAGGTTTCTTTCAAGCCGCACGGTGGAACTTATCACATCGAATCAGATCGGTGACCTGAATGTTGGAAAGGATAAATTCGGACTGGGCTTCGAGATAACCACCGAAGCAGGTCAGGCTGTCCTGGGTATTTCAGAAGGTTCCTTTGCATGGGGAGGCTATTTCGGGACCACTTACTGGGCCGATCCCGAAGAAAGGCTTGTCTGCCTGCTCTTTATGCAACAGGTGCCTCTTAGTCACGGTGAAATACAGAACAAGTTCAAGGCAATGGTATACCAGGCCCTGGATGATTAGGGATACTCATGACAGTATAGTATGGTGTAATTTGATTATACCCTGAATCACCTGGTTTTCTTGAGAGGAGTGATTGTCACCGGACCCGGAAGACCTGATTCAACAACTTTCCAGGCTGAAGCATCGAATAGCCCGTTCCTGTTGTTTTCTTTAAGACGGGCTGCCATGTTAACGTTGTAGAATTTTTTCCATGGTACCCCATTCCTGTCCATCCATGCTATCCTGTTAGCCATCAGGTTCGAGACTTCTATCAAAAGAGAATTATTTGCTTTCAGCAGTTTTCTGTCAATAATAAAACTAAATCCGGGACCCGGAAGAACTGCAAGCTTCTTGCCGTTGAGCGTGACATTTGCACTGTGCAATACTTCTCCCAGATCAAGCAGCCAGGCATCTCCTTTAGCCACCGGCTTCTTGAAGTCAACACTGTATAGCGCTGTTCCTGAAAAGTTCTGATATTCTTCGCCTTCAAAACTTGTCCAGGATGCCGGACCGGCACTTTTGACAGGCCGCGGAAGTACGGGCCCGCCTTCAATGAATTCAACCTTCCATGTGCCTGCCACAGGGGATGGTGAGGTCACGGGATCGTAAAACTGGTATGGCTTGCTTTTCTGCTCATTCTCATATATTTGCAGCAGCAGCGATTCATCCGGGTTAAGCCTTAAATACACTTCCATGCTTCCGCCTCGCGACAGCCTGCTTTTTGCAAGTCCCATCCTGTCATCCGCCGGATTGAATATAGCCGCCGATTTGCCTCCGGACTGAAGCGAAACCCATCCGTCAAATGACTTGTCGCCGCGATTGGCTATAAAATAAACGGTTCCATTGAGGTTCTGCCGCCTTACAAAGGAAAGTCCATGATCGCTCATGTTTTCACGCGGAATACCGGCAAATGTAAGCAATTGCTCCAGATCACTTCCGGAAAGAAGTGATCCCCTGCCATAGCTACATTTCATTACCCGCGGATTGTTTGAAGGGGAAAAGTGTATCCCCGATCTGAGACTTTCAAAGAAGGCCGTCTTCCCTTCAGCGTCAGCCCATCCGGATATGTTCTCAGGCAGATCGCCCAGGAATATTACCTTCACTCCTTCATTCGCGAGGCGCAGGATATGTGAAAAGGTTTCAACAGGTATGTATCTGCAGCCCGGAACAACAAGAGTGCCATATACATTTCCTGCCGTATGCAGAAGTCCGTCAAGTGACATGGTGTTGACAAGCTGAAGATCTGAGATATAATCAAATCCGTAACCTTTATTTATCATTTCATCGGCTGCCGTCCTGAAAGGTGTGCCGTTGAAAGCCGGACTGATAGCGTCAAAATGCTCCAGCAGGCCTCTTCCATAATCGGCATACCTGTCGAAAACCGGGAAATACAGCAGTACGTCGTTGTCGGCCATTCCCTGCTGAAGGAAGGACTGCACTCTTGCAATGTATTTGTTGAGGCCGCTGAAATCTCTCCACAGGGGATTTGATGGTGTAAACTCCACTGCCGCGTAAAACAGAAATCCCGGCCAGGGCTCGTCCTGAGGTGAAAAACAGGTGCCGTGATAAAATACATGGTTTATCCCGGCAAGGAAGAACAGGTCAACAGCTTTCCTTATATCGCCGGGCGACGACAGGAAATGTTCATCCAGCCAGGTGGCTGCCTCACAGGATGCGTACTTCTTCCCTGTAACATTGGCTGCCGATGAGGCAAATTTCAGCCGGGTCAGTTCGTTACCTTCCGTCTCGGGTATGTCGGTCGCGGCATAAAGGTCAAGAATGTTTCCGGGCGATCCATGAGCCTGGTTCCGGGTCGTTTTTCCCTGCCGGTGAGCCCATTCCGTCCAGCGGGTGGTGAACTTCTCCAGTATGAGATCCGAGATTGTCTGACGGTAATCGGAAAGAACTCTTTCGTTCTTCTCAGTCTCATCTTTCTGAAAAAGTGCCGGAAGGTGATCCCTGAGGTCGTATCCTCTCCTCAGAATGAACTCGCTGAAGAGATCATTAGTCCAGTCGGCCTGACCAGACGCGTCGTCGACTTCATATGAATCGTTGAAGTATCCCCTTAACAACCTGATGTCATAATCCTTGAAAATGGAATCGAAATGCTTCAGGTAATTGTCTATGGCCGGCCCCGAAAAATGATCTATGACATCTCCTTCTCCGCCCGGGCCGGCACGCTCAACCATTTTTCCGTGCCAACCCTGGAAGACTCCGTAAAGCGTCCACTTTCCCGGGGGCGCTGTCCAGACCAGCTTTCCTTCATGTGTTACATTGCCGGTAAGATCTGCTATCCGGCCGCTGTCGGAGTATGCCATCAGCGCTATCAGCGGAAGCGGTTTTTCAAACCTGATCTGATCGAGGGCATAAAGCTGGAGATTATCGTTTTCTGTAATGGGATCCTTTAGCCTGGTTATATCCGGTCTTTCGCCAACAGGCCTTACAAGCGGCTGCTGGATGAATTCAATCTTTTCATTAAGCGAATCGCCTCCTGACAGGGTCCAGATCCTGTAATTGATATTCCTGCAGGCATCGGCAGGCTTTACCCAGGGACCTCCGAAAGGCCATCCGGATGCGTTTGCCAGATCAATGCCGAGTCCAAGGCGTTCTCCCTCAGCCAGTACATGGGTGAACATGTCCATCCATTGGGGCGAGAGATAATTGATGAACTTGTCTTCATGTCCCTTCACTCCATAGATAACAGCTATCTCCAGGCCTCCCAGACCGGCATCGCGGTATTTCTCCATCGCGGCTGTCAGACCGGGCTTTGTGACAATGCTGCCCGGCCACCACCAGCGTGTCCAGGGCTTGTTTTCCCCGGTCAGCTCAGGCCAGGACGGCTGCTGTGCCGGTAATGACTGCGACACCAAAAGCATTAAAAAAAGAAAAGTTCTCTTCATGTTGAGGATTTTGAAACTCTTATTAAGCCTTCATGGGGACGAAATTTTTTGAATTGTGAATTATGAATAGTCAATTGTGAATTGTGATTTGAATAATGAATTGTGAGAAGGAGATTATACTTTAAGGAAGATCTTCTTTTTGTACAGGAAGTACAGAAAGACCCAGCCAACTGTTGTGATTCCTATTCCGTTGATAAGCGGTGTCCATGTTTCCGGGAGCACCGCGACAAAACCGCCGAAAAAGAAATCTGTTGCCCTGTTGAAGTTTATTATTCTTCTGGCAAGGTATATCGTGATTGGATTCATCCCGATGACCACGAAGAAAAAAGCCCATTTCCGGAAGTTCCAGACATCGATTATCAGGTAGAACACGGCAAAGAGCAGCATGCTTAGTCCGCCCACGTAGAGTACGAATGAGCTGCTCCAGATGTTTTTGTTTATCGGGAAGGCAAGGTGCCAGATCCTGCCAAGGATCATAAGTATCGCGGCTGCTCCAATAAGATAGAGAACTTTTTTTATCTTCCTGTTGCTCAGGTAATCCGATTTCATGAATTCCCCGGTGAACATCCCCAGCAGCGCGGTTCCTATTGCCGGGATGGCACTGAACAGCCCTTCGGGATCATGGTTGCCCAGATAGAGTTTCCCGGGCATCAGCATCCTGTCGATATAGCTTGCAAGATTGCCGGTCCGGGAGAAGGGATCGGTCGATCCCAGGTCGTGAGCCGGAAACAGAAGCAGCAGCAACCAGTATCCTATGAGGATTGTCCAGAACCAGACTATTCTCCAGCTCAACTTTGTATTCATGAATATGAGTGCGGCAAACATCCACGCGAGACCAATCCTGCCGAGAACGCTTCCGTAACGGAGTTCGCCGAAGTTGAACCGCACTCCGTTGTTGTAAAGGATGCCCAGAAAAACCAGTATAAGCCCGCGGAATATGACATGCCTGTAAATTGCAGTCCGCGGTTCATTGCCGGCCATTCGCTTTGCCAGCGAAAAAGGAAAGGAGATGCCGGCAATGAACAGGAAGAGAGGGAATATCATGTCATAGAAATGGAAACCATGCCACTCAACATGTTTAAGCTGTGTTGCCCACCATTCAAGAACGGGCCATCCGGTAAGGGTTGCAAGACCGGTAAAGATAGTTTCGCCTCCCATTATCCAGAACATGTCAAAACCCCTAAGGGCATCAAGGGAATAGAGGCGTTTAGATTTAAGGTTTTTTTCCATTTATCTTGTAGTTTTCAGGTTGCTTCTTTCAAAGATATAAATTAATAAATCACAGGACCTGCCTGCCACAGCGGTTAATTCAGATGAAGCCGGTTCATTCAAGAAGTTCTTCAATCTCCGGCCACGAATTTACCCTGGCATGCCTTGTTTCTTTTACCAGTATGTTATGAGGCTGCGTGAACAGAATGGTCATGCCGTCAAATACGTCGAGGTTCTTGAAGTGATCATCTATCATTATGTCGGCTCTTATATTGTTCTTGTCGCCGCAAAAAACTATCTGCTTCCATGAAATAAAGGGCAGATTTTCATGTATCCACATCTGCTTGTCGGTCATGCATTCGGGAAATTCCGTGGCAAGCGATCCGATTATGATATCATATTCGCGGTTAAGACGCCTCAGGACTTCCCTGCTGTCTTTCATCACGGGAAGATTTCGGAAGAAACCGGGAGTGTTTACCCAGCGACGCTGGTTAACAAAGGCATCAGCCTCCAGCTTGCCCACGATATCGCTGTGAGTCAGTATTTCGCCGGTCTCTTTTTTGTGAAGCTCAAAGAAAACCGGATATATATCAACAAGGACACCATCCATGTCCACAAGAATCCTTTTCTTCATTCTTTATTAATTGCGGCAAATGCTTCGGCCATTGATTTGACATATTATCTGAAAGAATCAAAACAATGACCGGCAGTTTTTCCGGTTTAAAGCCATGAAAGTAAAAAAAGGAAGCTTATATTAGCCAAACTGTGTTCTATTTATTTTACATTTACCTGATATTAACTTCGTATCATCAAACCTTACATTTACATATTATGACAACACGCAGAGAATTCATTCAGAAGACAGCTCTAGGGGCAGCCGGTCTGACACTGGGAGCAAGGAGCTATTCCCGGGTAATGGGAGCAAATGACAGGATCAGGGTTGGAATTGTCGGATATTCCGACAGGTTCAAGGCTTCTCTTTCTCCCGCATTCCTTTCGCTCGCGAAGGAACTGAATTTTGAATTCACGGCTATTTCCGATTTGTGGAACAAACGAAGGGAGGAAGCCGATGCATTCTACAAGGCAATGGGAATAAAGCTCCGCATTGCAAGAAACAATGAGGAATTGTACTCCGGAAACGACACTGACGCCGTCATTATCAGCACCGCTGACTTCCAGCATGCTCTTCATTGCGCCGAGGCTGTTGAGGCAGGAAGGGATGCCTATGTTGAAAAGCCGTTTGCCGAAACCATGGCCGACGCCAGAGTTGCACTCAAGGCAGTGCAGAAGACGGGCAAAATCGTGCAGATAGGCTCACAGAGAAGAAGCGCGGCCAACTACATTGCAGCAAACGAGTACATCAACTCCGGCAAATTCGGAAAGATAGTGATGGTGGAAATGACCTGGAACGTGAATCAGCCCGGAAGATGGAGGAGACCTAATGTTGTTCCTCTTCTTAAAGAAGCCGATACCGACTGGAAACGTTACCAGATGAACCGTCCCGAAGCCGCCTTCGATCCGAGAAAGTATCTCGAGTTCAGGCTCTTCTGGCCTTATTCGTCGGGTATTCCCGGCCAGTGGATGGCTCACCAGATCGATACGGTTCACTGGTTCACAAAACTGGCACACCCGAGAAGCGTTGCTGCAAACGGAGGCATTTACCTGTGGAAGGACGGCCGTACAAACTTCGATACCATGACCGCAGTCTTCGACTATGGTGATCCAGCTGACCCCGACTCGGGATTCCAGGTTGTTTATTCCTCGAGATTCACAAACAGCGCGGGTGGAACCAAGGAACTTTATTATTCAAACGGTGGTATGATGAACCTCGATACAAACAAGATAACTCCCGATGGAGGACTCAGGGCGAGGGAAGCTAATGCAATGAACCTGAAAGAGAACCTTCTTGAACCCTTTGAACTTCCTGCACTGACGGTTGAAACCTCGGCCAATACGGGCAGCGATCCCATGACCACCGCTCATGTAAAAAACTGGATGGAATGCGTACGCAGCCGTAAAAAACCCAATGCCGATGTAGTTGCCGGATACAATCATTCCATAGCAAACATAATGTGTACAGCCTGCCTGAGAACAGGGGAGAAGGCTACTTTCGATGAAAAAACCCAGGAGGTTATGGCAGGAGGCAAAGTGTTTCAGTATTAATTGAATGCTAATGAAAGAAACAATTAAGAAATCAAATATCAGGGGCCTGCTGGCAACATTCTTTCTGGTTACGGCGCTGTTCATTGGCACAACTGCCGGAATTGTTGCCCAGGCTCCGGCAGAAAAAGGAGTCCGCTTTGAAATGGTTAATGACCAGAATAAAGTGGATATCTTTATCAACGGCTTACTTTTCTCCTCGTACCGCTATCCGGCCGACCTTGAAAAACCTTTCCTCTATCCTGTTATCGCACCGAACGGTTCAGTGCTGACACGAGGATACCCGCTTGAACCAAGAAAGGGTGAGCGGATTGACCACCCTCACCAAATTGGATTGTGGTTCAACCATGGGAATATCAACGGGCTCGATTTCTGGAACAATTCATCGGCAATTCCTGCTGACAAAAAGGATTCGTACGGTCATATCGTTGTCAGGGAATTCGTAAAGACAGCCAATGGAAAGAAAGGGGTACTGGAAGTAGTTTGCGAATGGAAGGATAACAGGGGAAATACAGTCCTCCTTGAGAACGTCCGTTACATCTTCTCGGGTGATAAAGTTTCAAGGACCATGGACCATGTATCAACCCTGACAGCCGTGAACGGGCCGGTGACAATAGTTGACAACAAGGAGGGGCTGTTTGCCATAAGAGTCGACAGAGCCTTTGAAATGCCGAGCAACGAGGCGCTGGTGTTCACCGACGATAAGGGAAACCCGACAACTGTAAAGGCTACCGACAACACGGGCGTCACCGGGATGTATACTTCAAGCCAGGGACTGAAAGGTGATGATGTGTGGGGGACCAGAAACAACTGGGTATTGCTTTCCGGAAACAGTAATAATGCCGTTGTGACCTTTGGAATATTCGACCACCCCGACAATCCCGGCTATCCGGCTTATGCCCATGCCAGGGGATACGGCCTCTTTTCGGTCAATAACCTCGGACAGAATTCATATGATCCCAAACAGGAGAAAATGGAATGGAAACTTGCAAAGGGAGAATCACTGACGCTCCGCCACAGGTTTTATGTAAAATCCGGGATCGAAATGACAGCCAATGAGGCGAATAAAATATTTAAAAAGTTTTCGAAGTTGTATTAACCCAGCAAACCCCGGAAGGGGAGCTAAAAACCAGGATATATGAGAAAAATCAATTTGCCCGGTATAGGATTGACCGTTATGGCTTTACTTTTGTTTGTTTCTTTTTCTGAAGCATCATTTGCCGCCCCGCCGGAAAAACAGATGTTCTACGAACTGAAGATATACAGACTGAAGGATCCGGCAAAGAATGCAGTTTTTGACAGGTTCCTGAAAGATGCCTACATTCCTGCAATGCACAGGGCGGGAATTCCCGCCGTGGGGGTGTTCAAGCCGGTAGAGAGCGATACGGCATACGGTAAGATGGTGTATGTATTCGTTCCTTATAAAACAATGGATGAATTTGACAAGGTGCTGACCTTTCTTGAAAACGACGCCGTGTACAATGAAGCCGGAAAGGAGTTTCTTGCTGCACCCTACAACGATCCCCCCTTTGCCAGGTACGAGAGTATCCTGATGAAGGCATTTGCCTTTATGCCGCAATTCAGGGCTCCGTCGTTTTCAACTCCCAGATCGGAAAGGATTTATGAACTCAGGTCATATGGAAGCTGGACCGAAGATCTGGCCACAAGGAAAATCCATATGTTCAACGAGGGAGGTGAGATGGCGATATTCGAGAAGATCGGATCGAATGCCGTTTTCTACGGTCAGGTTATTATCGGCAGTCAAAGGCCACGGCTGATGTATATGACCACCTATGAAAACCTTCAGTCGCAGAAAGATCACTGGGCTGCTTTCTCGAAACACCCCGATTGGGTCAGCCTGAGAGATAATAAGGAATACGCCAACACGGTCATCAAAGCACTTCCTTATCTTCTTCATCCTACAGATTATTCTGATTTTTAGAAGATTATCAATAAAAAAGGCGTGATCGCGGGCTGATATGCTTCTGCTTTCGGATCACGCCTTTTTATTTATATCCGCTCACCTCCCAGGATAGATCAGTCAGGAAAATCCAGCCCGGATATTGCCGTGGCTACTTCTTCATCGGTCATTTCATGATCGGGAAGATTGTTTTCATAGTATTTCTCATAGGCTGAAATATCAAAATGACCATGACCGCTGAGGTTGAAGAGGATTGTCTTCGGCGTTCCTTCAATGTCGGCCTTGCGGGCTTCGTCGAGAGCTCCTGCAATGGCATACGATGATTCGGGAGCAGGCAGAATACCTTCTGTCTTTGCGAACAGGATAGCGCCCTCAAAGCATTCCCTCTGCATCTTGGCCTTTGCCTCCACAAGACCGTCCTTCTTGAGCTGGCTTACAAGAGTTCCGGCTCCGTGATAGCGGAGTCCTCCGGCATGTATCTTGGCAGGAATATAATTATGCCCTAATGTGTACATCGGGAGCAGCGGGGTGAATCCTGATGAATCGCCGAAGTCGTACATGAATTTTCCCTTCGTGAGTTTAGGACATGAAGAAGGTTCAACCGCAAGAAGACGTGTCTTTTTGCCATTGACAAGGTTTTCCCTCAGGAATGGGAATGCCATTCCCGAGAAATTTGACCCGCCTCCCAGACAACCAATGACAACATCAGGATAATCATCGGTTTTTGACATCTGGATCAGCGCCTCCTGTCCGATAATGGTCTGATGGAGTATAACATGGTTCAGGACACTTCCAAGGGAATACTTTGTGTATGGATCCTGGACGGCAATCTCCATTGCTTCGGATATTGCTATCCCAAGGCTTCCCGGGGAATCAGGATGCAACTCAAGGACTTTTCTTCCCGAATCGGTCAGATTGCTAGGAGAAGGAACAACCTTTGCGTTGTATGAGTTCATCATGATCTTCCGGCCCGGCTTCTGGTTGTAACTGACCTTAACCATGAACACCAGCAGTTCAAGCCCGAAATAGTTGCAGGCGTAACTCATGGCACATCCCCACTGACCGGCACCGGTCTCGGTCGTGATCCTCTTGATGCCCTCCTTCTTGTTGTAATATGCCTGGGCAATTGCAGTATTCGCCTTGTGGGAACCTGAATAATTTCCTCCTTCGTATTTGTAGTAGATCTTGCTTTTAGTGCCCAGAGCCTTTTCCAGGTTATAAGCCCTGAAGATGGGAGAGGGGCGGTAGGTCCTGTAAAGCTCCAGAACCTCATCTGGAATGTCAATGTACCTTTCGGTGGTGACTTCCTGTTTGATGAGCTCCATGGGGAAAACGGCAGCCAGGGCCTCGGGCTTTATCGGCTGACGCGTCGCGGGATCAAGCGGCGGCAAGGGCTTGTTCGGCATATCGGCGGCAATGTTATACCATTGACGAGGCATTTCTTTCTCGCTTAGCAGAATTTTTGAGATCTTTTTCATCATTTTAATTATTTAGTGGTTAATAAAAATCTTCAAACAAAAAAGGCATGCTGTGAACAGCATGCCTTTACGGAAAATATCCTTTGGATTATATAACGGCCTTATTCACAGCTTAACCCTTCAAGCTGCGCCAGGACCAGATATATAATGCACTAAATATCATGGCATCAAAAATAAACAAAAATTCAATTCTCAAAGCAAAAAACAGGAAAAAATTATGATTTGCTGTTTTTTTATAATTTCAGCTTAATTTGTTTTACCCACCCCTACCATGAGAGGATTCCTGCCCTGCGCCCTGCGCCCTGTGCTCTGTGCCCTGTGCCTATTTATAAAACGGCTGCCCCTGCCTTCCTGAGATCCTCAAAAAACAGCGGATAGGATTTCCCGACGCAGTGTGCATCCTTGATATAGACTCTTCCTTCGGCTCCAAGTGCAGCCACTGCTGCCGCCATGGCAATGCGGTG
>JAXDBC010000111.1:0-3484 GCA_034679225.1 Bacteroidales bacterium
CTGCTCCAGCGGTCGACAATGATAGAAACGGGAAAGGTCAGCAGCACTATTGCCCAGTAAACAGCTGAAACCAGCATGCCACTCTGGGTGTGCGATATCCCCAGATCGGCTTCAATGGATGAAAACATTGAGGTTACAACGGTCCGGTCAATGTAGTCGAACATGTACAGCAGGAAAAGCAGTACAAAAACATAATTCGAATATCTCCTGCTGAAAAGATATCCCTTATCGTTGCCAGAGTGTTTCATAAAGATTCAGGTTTTGATCAGTCCAAGTAAATAAAATTTATTCTCCATTATTCTTTTTTTATTAATTTTAAGTCTTTATACCTATATGCATTAGCAAAAATATACTTTGAACATGAACAAAAAATCCGGCGAATCACCCGAATATCAGGCCTCTCTCGAATTTACCGTGAGGTCGTATGAACTCGATATCCAGGGCGTTGTAAACAACGCGGTCTATCAGAATTATCTCGAGCATGCCAGGCACGATTTCCTGCTCTCGGGGGGAATAGACTTCACACAGCTCCACCGCGAGGGAATAGAACTTATTGTTACAAAGATTGAAATAGATTACAAATACCCGCTGAGGAGTCACGACAGGTTCGTGATAAAATCCTTATTAAGGAGGGAAGGAAATGTCAGACTTGTCTTTCACCAGGGCATTTACAGAATCCCTGACAACAAACTGATTGTGAAAGCGGTCGTAACGGGAATCTCTACAAAAAACGGCAAACCGGTTTCACCGGAACCCCTTATTGAAAAAATGCAGGGCTTTTTGAGTATCTGAGGCCGGTAATGCCGCCAGGGAAATGGAACATCGAAACACTTAAAAATTACATGGAATGCAGCATTTTAAATATGATATAAACATATTAATTGCTTAATTTGTTCCAAATACTGAAAAAACAATCATATCGCGAATCATATGGGAAATAATAAACTTACCCGCCGGGAATTCATGGCTACCATGGCAGCCGGTACAGGATCTGTCCTTCTGGGACGAGCCGGAAATGCACTTCCTGCAGAAAAGAAGGCACGATTTTATGATCCCTTCAAAACTATTAAACTCGGGAAGACCGGTATAAAAACCACCCTTCTCGGAATGGGAACCGGTTACAGCGGGTTTAACCGCTCATCGAGCATAACCAGGGCAGGTGTTGCAGAATCGCTGATCAGAACTGCTTACGAGAAAGGAATAAGATACTTCGACTGCGCCGACAGCTATGGAACCCATCCCTTTACAACATCTGCGCTTAAGGGTGTTGACCGCGAAAGCTATGTCCTGGGAACAAAAATGTGGATCACCGGCGGCGGAATTCCCGACAGCGACAAGGGTTTTCCTCTTACTGTCGTTGACCGTTTCCGTAAGGAACTGAATACCGATTACATCGATATTGTTCAGCTTCACTGTATGACCGAAGGCGGCTGGACAGAGAAGTACAAAAGGTATCTCGATGAGCTTGAAGAACTCAAGGTGAAAAAAATCATAAGGGCTCACGGTGTTTCTGTGCATTCCTTCGATGCTCTGGAAGAAGCAGCTGCCTCATCCTGGGTTGATGTCGTCCATGTAAGGATAAACCCTTTTGGTGAAAGCATGGATAAAAGGGATGCGTCGCTCGTGGTTCCTGTGATAGAAAAATTTCATAAGGCAGGAAAGGGAGTCATTGCCATGAAGCTCATTGGCGGCGGAAAGCTGAGGGATGATCCGGAAAAAATCGATCAGTCGCTTAAATTCGTGCTGGGCCTCGGAACCGTCGACATGCTGATCATCGGTTTTGAAAAACCGGAGCATATAGATAACTATATCGAAAGAATCAGAAGGGTGGAGATTGCATAAAAGGTTGCTGCTGCGAACTGATTTATGCGTCCGGCACTCATCCTCCCGGCTGAGAATAAATTCTGCTGCCTTTGCCGGGCCGGCCGTCTTTCGTGTAGCTGCCATAGCACTGATTAACAAGATACTAAAACTTCAAAGATATGAAAATCCTTTCACTGACTTTACTCGTGATGTTATTATCTTTCAGACCGGCTGTATCACAAGATGACGGATTATCTGAAATCCTTAAGCCGGGCGCCTCTCTTGTAAAACTCGCCGGGGAGTTTTCCTTCACCGAAGGTCCGGCAGCCGACAAGGCAGGAAATGTTTATTTCACAGATCAGCCAAACGACCGGATTATGAAATGGAGCTCAAAAGGAGTCTTGTCGACCTTCATGCAGCCGTCGGGAAGGTCGAACGGGATGTTCTTCGACAGCAAAGGCAACCTTTGGTCCTGCGCTGATGAAAGGAATGAGATATGGAGAATCAGACCTGGCGAAAAACCTGAAGTCATTGAGCTCGAATACGAAGGCGGGCTGATGAACGGACCTAACGACCTCTGGGTTTCGCCGGAAGGAAATATCTTCTTTACAGATCCCTTCTACAGGAGATCATGGTGGAAACATTCGGAAATGCCCCAGGAAAAACAATGCGTTTATTTTCTAAGCGCCGACCGCGAGGTGCTTAAACGGGTTGAGGAAGAGCTTCTCCAGCCAAACGGTATAGTAGGAACTCCTGACGGAAAGACACTTTACGTCGCCGACATAAAGGCTAATAAGACATGGTCGTACACCATTAATCCCGACGGTTCGCTTAGTGATAAAAAACTTTTCTGCGAGCTTGGTTCCGACGGAATGACTATCGACTCAAAAGGTAATATCTACCTGACCGGAAAGGGAGTGACCGTATTCGACAAAACAGGGAAAAAGCTCGGCAACATAGCAGTTCCAGAAAACTGGTCGGCAAATGTCTGTTTCGGCGGAAAAGACAGGAAAACACTCTTCATTACCGCCAGCAAGGGACTGTATTCTATAAGCACGAAGCATAAGGGGGCGTATTAGGAGGGCTCAGAGCACAGGGCACGGGGCACGGGGAAAGAATGGCCAGCGGCGTGCGGCCAGCGGCGTGGAGAGGATGAAGGGGTGAAGGGGAGAAAGGGAGACGAAGAGACGACGCGAAGGTTGTTTCGGATAGATCCCCTCCTCCGGAGAGCCTGCCCCGCTCAGCGGGGGGCGTGAAAACTGCATGTGACACGCGGCATACCTGCCATGCTTAAGACAAAAGAACGACGTGTGACGCGAGGCGCACGGAAACCAAGTGACGAAGAGACCGCGAGACTGCAAGACCGCAAGACCGCGAGACACAGATTACAAGCCTTAGAGTGACTTATGTATCCAGGTCACACTCCGCTATATGAATTTAAATTCAATATTACAAATCATTTATCTTTGGACTTGAGGTAATACAAACCAGGCATCAAAAGCTATGCTTGCAAAAGGATATGGTTTTATATATGACCTGTTGAACCGCCTGACTACTTCCAGGTACGGCGAAGGGGCATCCTGCACGAGCAACGTGGGGAGGTATGATGAGAACCTGACTTTTAAATACATTCTTACACCAGAAGGGAGGGCAACATATTCCTCGGGAGCATACACTTACG
>JAXDBC010000112.1:0-4278 GCA_034679225.1 Bacteroidales bacterium
TGACGATAAAAGATGATAACACAATCATCGGATGGGTAGATGCAATAAAACTCAAAGCTCATGTTGCCTCGGAGACTTTTAAAAATTCTTCTCCTAAATACCCGGAAAAGAAGAAAAAACTTGAAAAACTTGCAAATAGCCTTAAGGAAACGGATAACCCGGTGCTGGTAATGGTCAGTCTTAAAAAGTAATAATTATGCCTGCATTCCCTTATTACAAGCAGCTCGATTCCATGGATTGCGGTCCATCATGTCTTCGCATGATTGCTAAATTCTATGGGAAATCATACTCCATACAATACCTTCGTTCCAAATCTTTTATAACGAAATCGGGTGTCTCGATGCTTGGTATTAGTGATGCCGCGGAAAGCATTGGCTTCCGAACCCGCGGCTACCGTCTCACCTGGGAACAGCTGCGCGACGAAGTCCCGCTGCCGTGTATAGTACACTGGAACCAGAGACACTTCGTGGTGGTGTACAGGATTAAGAAGCGCGGGGGAAGAAGCACAGGGCTCAGGGCACAGGGCACAGGGGAAGAAGCACAGAGCGCGGGGCTCAGGGCACAGGGCGGGGGAAGAAGCGCGGGGCTCAGGGCTCAGGGCACAGGGGAAGAAGCACAGGGCTCAGGGCGCAGGGCTCAGGGTGCAGGGCGAAAAAACAACTATGTAATTAAAGTGGCAGATCCGGCAGCAGGTTTAATCACGTATAATCAGGATGAATTTCTGAAATGCTGGTATAGCACGAAATCCGATGGTGTGGATGAGGGAACTGCTTTACTACTGGAGCCGACACCGGAATTCTATAAGCAGGAGGATGAGGAGAAACAGAAACTAAGCTTCCTTTACCTGCTAGGTTATATACGTCCTTATTCGAAGTATATCCTGCAGCTTATGCTGGGCATGCTCACGGCCAGTATAATAAGTCTTATATTTCCATTCTTAACCCAGTCGCTTGTCGATACCGGTATAGGAAACAGCAATATTTCGTTCGTGGTCATGGTACTGGTTGCCCAGCTTATTCTCACCCTGAGCCAGACTGCAAACGGGCTCCTGCGAAACTGGATAAGCCTTCATGTCACAAGCAGGGTAAGCATATCGCTAATCTCCGATTTCCTGATAAAGCTTATGAAGCTTCCCATATCATTCTTTGATGTTAAGCTCGTTGGTGATATAATGCAGAGAATAGGCGATCATAACCGGATAAGGACCTTTCTCACCGATTCGCTTATCAGCATCATATTCGCTGTTATTACCCTTGTCATGTACACGATAATAATGGCAACATACAACCTGGGTATTCTTGGCATTTTCATGCTCGGGAGCGCGATGTACATCGGTTGGGTGGTGCTTTTTCTAAAGCGCAGGAGGGAACTCGACTATAAGCGTTTCCAGCAGAGCGCTGCCAACCAGAGCAATATAGTCCAGCTTGTAACCGGTATGCAGGAGATAAAACTCAACAGCTGCGAGAAACAAAAACGCTGGGAATGGGAAAGGATACAGATAAAACTTTTCAAGGTGAGCCTGAAAAGCATGATGCTTAACCAGAACCAGCAGCTTGGAGCCGTTCTTATAAACCAGACCAAGGATATCTTTATCTCCTTTCTTTCGGCTAAGGCTGTTATAGAAGGCCAGATGACACTCGGTATGATGATGGCAATACAATACATAATCGGCCAGCTCAATGCTCCCATCCAGCAGTTCATAGGTTTTACCCAGGCAGCCCAGGATGCAAGGATAAGCCTTGAACGCCTTGGTGAGATCCATAACAAGGAGGATGAGGAAAAACCCGAGGATGATAAAATAAGAGATATACCGGTTGATAAGGATATTGAAATAAAAAATCTGGTTTTCCAGTACGAAGGGCCTCATTCCGAAAAAGTGCTTGACAATGTTTCCCTTACCATTCCAGCGAAAAAGATAACTGCCATTGTCGGTATCAGCGGCAGCGGCAAGACAACTCTTTTAAAACTGATGCTTGGTTTCTATGAGCCTGTAAAAGGAGAGATATTACTCAACGGCACTCCTCTTAAAAGGTTCAGCCAGGCAGAATGGAGAAAAAGATGCGGGGTTGTGATGCAGGAGGGTTATATATTCGCCGATTCGATAGCAGGGAATATTGGTCTTGCCGACGATATGCCCGATAAGGAAAAGACAGACAGGGCAGCAGAGACAGCAAATATTAAGGAGTATATCGACAGCCTGCCCCTGGGTTACAATACGAGGATCGGCAACGATGGCCAGGGACTTAGTGCCGGTCAGAAGCAAAGACTTCTTATTGCAAGGGCAGTCTACAAGGAACCTGATTTTATCTTTTTCGATGAAGCTACAAATGCCCTCGATGCAACGAACGAGAGGACGATAATGGATAATTTGGGGACATTCTTCAGGGGTAAAACCGTAGTTATCGTGGCGCACAGGCTCAGCACGGTAAAGAATGCCGACCAGATCGTTGTTCTTGAAAGAGGAGAAATAGCCGAAACCGGAACGCATAAGGAACTGGTTGAGAAGAAAGGAGCGTATTTTAACCTGGTAAAGGATCAACTCGAACTGGGGAATTAAGAAGCACAGGGCGCAGGGCGCAGGGCACAGGGCTCAGGGCTCAGGGCGCAGGGCTCAGGGCGCAGGGCACAGAGCACAGGGCTCAGGGCTCAGGGCGCAGGACACAGGGCTCAGGGCACAGGGCTCAGGGCTCAGCATAAAACAAAGACTATGCCTGAAATTATCAAACACGAAATCCGTAGCCCGGAGTTGCAGGAGGTGATGTCCGAAATCCCCGGACGCTTCCTGAGATGGGGATTGTTTCTCTTTTTTGCCATTATCGTGGCAATTTTAGGTGTGACATGGTTTATTAACTACCCGGATGTAGTTACTGCTCCTGTTACTATAACAACGTATAATTCCCCCGCGCCGTTAACGGCAAGATCGGGGGGCCTTATTGAAAAGCTGGTTGTTGACAACGGGGAAAATGTTTCCCCCGATCAGCCCGTGGCTATTATTGAAAACACTGCCCAGTATGATGATATACTTGTCCTGATAGAATTTCTCGACACTCTTGAAAGTAATCAGGACTGGCAGAATGATGTTCCGAAATATGCTCCGCCCGAAGGACTGTCAGTTGGTGAAGTTCAGACAAGCTATTCCCGGTTTTTGACAAATTTCTTTCAGTTAAGGGAATATCTGCGACAGTCATACATTCATTCGAAGTTAGAATTGCTTGATCAGCAAATCAGGAAACAACATGAATACACTTCCGAGCTTCTTAACCAGGAGAAGTTGTCGGCAGAAGATCTCAATCTTGTTTTACGAAGCTTTGAGCGCGATTCGCTGTTGTATTACAGCAACCTTCATTCGGTAACCCTGAGCGAATATGAAAGGTCGAAGCAGGCATTGATACAAAAGAAATCGGCTCACAGTTCGCTAAGGGCTTCCATAAAGAACAATGAATCATCGGCATTGAAGATGAAGGAGATGCGGCTTGATCTTCTCGTACAGCTTGACAGGGAGCTGCATCAGTACAAGCTTGATCTCGGTGATTCCTTCAAGATGCTTTTGCTCTCGATCGATCAATGGAAGGAGAAGTATATGATAAAAAGTCCGGTAAAAGGACAGATTACATTCACAAGTTACTGGAACATAAACCAGGCAATAAAGGCAGGGGATATACTTGCAACTGTAATACCTGATGATCCCAGCAGGATAATTGTGAGGGCAAATGTGCCGGTGTCGGGTCTCGGGAAGGTCAGGACAGGTCAGGAGGTTAATATTAAGCTCTCGGGCTTTCCTTACATGGAATATGGAGTTTTAAAGGGTAGGATCAGCACATTGTCGCTTGTACCCGCCGGGGAGTATTATATAGCTGAGATAGATCTTGTGAACGGTTTGAGATCGACATACGGGATTAGCCTCGACTTTATAAACGAGATGACCGGGACGGCGGATATAATAACAGATAACAGCAGGCTTATTTTCAGGTTGATAAAACCCTTGAGGAGTTTATTAAACTGAACAGTTACAATGAAAAAAACCGAATTGATAGGACAATTATAAGAATTGAAAGAAAAGAGCTGGGTTTTTTCCCTGTGCCCTGTGCCCTGTGCCGCATGATGCAATATGTTTCTTGAACCACTTACTCCTGCAGTAGTTCATTTACCTCCTTTCCCCTTGCATTTATTCACCCCCGTTTTTTGTTTACTCCTTTATTAATGTACCCCCTTTTTTATTAATGTACCCCCTTCCCCTCCCGTTTCCCCTGCATTCACATACCCCCTTTCCCGTTTCCC
>JAXDBC010000113.1:0-25452 GCA_034679225.1 Bacteroidales bacterium
ATGAAACCGCCTGTTGACGATGTATTGTTGTCGGTCCAGTTGCCGCCTGCATACAGCTTTCTGTTTGAAACCTCATTGCTGAGAACCGTTGATGCATCTCTTATTGTAAGATTTCCAAGAACTTTAATATCATCGGCCGGAATAATTTTCCTGCCTGTACCTGAAAGAATAAGATTGCTGAAGGGCTTGTAAATGTTGCCGGGTTTTGACGGGATGACCGCCTGGTTGTTTCCGAACAGTTCGATGGTGCTGTTCTGACTTGAAAGGAACTCATCATAATCACCTCCGGGAATCACAAAAATCCCGCTGGCTGTTGATGATACCCTGAGAAGGCCGTCCCCGCTTATTTTCCCGAGGCTGTGGTAAAGTGTGGTTCCTATATCGAGTACCCCAAGAATAGCTATTGAACAAGTTGAAGCCGAATTGCTGTTAACAGTAACCGTATGCGAAGCATTGATAACCACCGGATTGCCATCGGGATCGCAGTTGCATGAGGGGCCGCCGTCTGTGGTCGACCAGGTATTGTCGCCGAACCAGTTGCCTGATTTTATACTGTATAGCACAGGCTTGGTGCTAAAGTTCAGAGAACTTCCTGCTGTGTACTCACCGTCAATGAAATCACGGTCGGATAATGTTATCTGATGAGTTGCCGGATTAACTGATGATTCGTTTATCCCTCCGTCAGGAATCCATATACCGTTCAAAAAGCGCCCTGTTACATAACTTGATTCAGTTCCGTTAACGTCTTCTTCGAGGTAACTGTAGCTATGGGTTACATTAAAAGTTCCTGAGAACCCGTCTGAGATCACATTCCAGTAATAATCAAGTTCATCGCCTTGTGGAAGTGCAGCCAGTGGGTGGTGATAGTTGACAGGCACAACGGTAATTGAGGAATTGATATTGCTGTTCGCGGCAAAGACAAAGCTTGCAGGGGTATATTTTCCTGCGACACCGACCGGGAATGAAAATCCCGCAGCTCCTGAAGGAAATATTTTTCTAAGGCCTGCATCTGAAATTACTCCGTTCAGGATAATCATATTGTTTTTATCGGGGATCCCTGCAATTGAAGAGTTCTCTCCCAGGGTAAGCAGATAATCATCGATGTAGAGCGATCCCATTGAAAAAGTCAGGATGCCGTTTATGGTGGCATTGTCGACCAGGTTTATTCCTGTGGTATTGTTGAGTGTAATGTTCCCGAAACAGCCTTTCCCATTGCCAGAGATGACCTGAGTATAAGATCCTTCCAGGATGATTCCGCCTCCGGCTGCAGAACTTGTGTGAACGGCACTGTTTTGCAGGTTGCCTGTCAGGGATATGGTGTTTCCACCGTCCTCAAAGGTTCCGGAAAGCAGGCTCATGTTCCCGTTGACCCTTATGTTACTTCCGGTCGTGAGGGCAAGAGTTCCGGATGATGAGATAGTGAGGTTAGCAAAATTGGTTAGGTTTGAACCGCTTCCTGTAATGGAGCGCGATCCGGTACCATTAAAGCTTGTTACCTGGTTTGAAGTACCGGGCTGATAACCTCCCGTGGTCAGTCCCTGACCGGAAGTGCTATTACTGTTTATCAGGCTGCCTCCGATAGTGATATTAAGCCCGTTGGCCCTGAATACGCTATTGCCGTTGATCACAAGGTTATTTTTGATTGTCAGCGGATAAATTCTCAGGTCAACTGTCTTGCTGTTAGTGGTTGCATCAATTTCCACATTGTAAAGAGGCACCGAACTGACTGCATTGAAGGCGATGCCGGAAGGCGTTTCCGTGGAGCCGAATATAATTGTTCCTCCGGTTACCGTGCTTGAATCAGGGGCAAGATAAAGGTCGATATACGATGGATTGTCGAAGGATTCCGAAATTATCAGGCGACCGCCGCTCATATTGAATTTACTGCCGGTGTTCAGTATCTCAAACATCGATCTGACATTGCTTGCGTTTCTTCCTGCAATGGTTACCGTACTTGATTCATTTGACTGGGTATAGCTGAGCGATCCCGTGTTAATTGTTGTGACCCTTCGGATCTGGCCGTTGACGAAAAGATTTCCTCCTGCCACTATGATCTCGGGCGTGCCTCCCGACGAGTATTCTATATCATTGTTAAGGTTTGTGCCGGGTGTTCCGACATTAATATTTCCCGAGAGAATCTCAAGTCTTCCGTCGAGGATCAGGTCGGTTGCATTTGTAGCGCTTGCGCCTCCTATGTTGATTGTACCTCCGTTGGCAGAGAGGCAGCCTGACGTGGGAATGGTAAAGCTTCCTGCATTGGTCAGGTTAAGCACCAAAGGACTTGTCAGCCTGAAAGTACCGTTTGTAAGATTCAGAGCTGTTGCAAGTGAGGTATTAAGGGAAAGGGCTGAGGATTTTACTTCAAGGATCGCATTTCTCGAGGATCCTTTATTGACTTCAATAGTGTTGAAATCGGTCACCGTACCTGTCCCGTTTATTTCCCGGTTTGCCGGTCCGGAAAAGATCACATTGCACACCCGTCCGGTTCCTGTATTCATATCGAAAGTCCCGTTGTTTGTCAGGTTTCCGTGAATCGTAAGCATATTGGCTGCCGTACCTGAGGTGTTAACGTCGAAAACAGCGCCGTTGTCGATGGTAATGTTTCCGTATACGATAATGTTCTGGGCAGTATTGTTGCCATTCATGTATCTGAGGGTGCCGCTTGTGACTTTAAGCGAGGAGTCAATTTCAACAGTCCGTGTTGAAGCCAGAACATTAAGCTGGCTTATACCTGCTCCGGATATTGTAAGGTCATCATATATATGCAGGTCGTTATTGGGTAGTATGATGTTTTTTGAGGATGCGGGCGAAAGAGTGAGATTATTGTATCCGGTAATGTTTATTGTATTTGCTCCCGATACATAGGTCGAAGGCAGTGTGAAACTAGTCTGGCCGATAGTTCCGGTGCTGTAGTATTCTACAATACCACCTCCGCCGGCAAGGAAGTTGCCGAAGTCTCCTCCGGGGAAAACTGCAGTGGCAGAGGAAGATGAAATCATCAGTCGGCCTGTACCCGAAACCCTGGTATCAGGGATAGCCCCGAAATTATGCCCCGTGGTGGTTTGCAGGTCAAGTGTCGATCCGCTGTTTATCTGAAGTCCTCCCACCACTATATTGTTAAGCGTTACTGGTACGGTGACGGAATGATTTATGCTTCCATCACCAATTACCACAGGATTTCCGCTTCCCGGTAACGATCCGTCGACTGCTCCTCCAACACCGGCAGAGCTCCATGTGGAAGGATCATTCCAGTTCCCGTCCTGTCTGCTGTAGTACACCTTGATGTTTTGAAAGGCAGACGGTTCTCCGGCGGTGTAGTCACCGTCAACATGGTTAATACTGCCAAACAGGATTGTGTTTGAAGCATCCACAACCTTTGAGTTGTCGTTTATCGGGAACCAGCTGTATGGCCTGTATGCCGAGGGGATATAAAGGTTTTCTGACCCTGTCAGATCGGAAGTGACATACTGAAAGGTATAGGATACCGATCCCGGCTGGATTCCGGAGAAACCATTTCCATTAACTGTCCAGTAATAGCTGAGAACATTGTTTCCCGTTACAAGAGGGTGCCTTTGTGTCACCGGCCTGATTGTCACCGACCCCCATTGAGCAGGTGCCGATAAGAACTGTATGGTAGCCGGAGTATAATCGGAAGCTGTTCCGATGGGATACAGGAAAGTCGTTAGCCCCGAAAATGCCCTTGTGACACCTCCGTCGCTCTGGTTTCCAGAGAGCCTGATCATCTTTGAGGCAGAGAAAACGGCAGTTGTCCCTGAGAGGGCATCATAAACATTGCTGTTTGGGCCAAGCGACAGGTTGTAGCTAAAAATATCGAGAATTCCCCGTGCAAGGCGCAGATTACCTGTTAGCGACTGGCTGGCTGTGAGCAATGTGCTTCCCGATGTTTTGTTGACTGTAAGGTTGCCGAAAGTGCCCTTTTCCGATCCGCCTATTGACTGGTCGGTCGTTCCGTTGAGTATTACAGCTCCGCCGGCCTGACTTGTGTGGGTTCCCGAGTTGCATATATTTCCGGCGACGGTTATTGTGTGTCCGATGTCGTTCAGGGTCGAACCCGTCGCTATCGACAGTTCTCCTCTCAGGATGAGATTATTTGAATAGATATCGGTGTTTGAACTGTCGGCTATTGTGAGGTTGTAAAGACCTGTGCCGTTGTGAATGGTTCCGGCATTGTCGAAACGCTGACCGCCGGAGCCGTTGAATGTTGTTGTGTTATTTCCGGTTTCGTATTCCGCCGAACTGTTAATGGTCAGGTTGTGGCCTATTGAAATATCAGCGGCATTGGCATTAAAAACAGCATAGTTCAGGATATTCAGGTCGTTGCGTATCTCGAGTGGCCTTACGGGACTGGCAGGAATTGCCGGACTCAAGTTTCCCGAATAAGCCTGTATCTGTCCCCTGTATGTTGAGGAATTACTTGTGAAGTTCAGGTTCCAGAGGGGGATTGTGGTGTTTAAATATGCATTGCGGTTCGAAGGTATTGTTATGTTCACGGTACCTCCTGTAACTGAAGCATTGTTGGGGTTCATGCCCAGTAATAAGCTGAAATTGTTTGCTGAACCGCTGACAGTTGTCGGAGACAGGATGTTGATTGTTCCCCCGCTCATCCTGAAGACGTTGTCGGGGTAGGGAAGCGAAAAGGATGCATAGATGCCAAGGCCACTTATGTTAAGTGTGTTGCCTTCAATATTAAGGGTTCCTCCCGACATTGTGAAGGCTCCCCTGTGAGCGCCTGAAATATAGGATGTCCTGATACAGTCGGTCGTTACCGTTCCCGATTCTATTATAAGTTCGCTCTGGTCGCGCATCACTATACCCTGTCCTCCATTGGCATTCAAGGTTCCCATTCCGGAAACCCGCAGGTTACCGTACACAACAATAGAGTTGTATGATCCTGATACGCTTGTGAAGGTCACCTCAGCTCCGTCGAGCCAGAGCTGGGCATCGAGATCTATATTGTAAACATTATTGTTGGCAAGACTTGGGATGATAATATTTGGTCCTAATCGTACAGTTCCGGCGAGAAGTCCGAGTGCGTTTGCATTTTCAATCGAAGGAGGTGAATTTGAAGGAGGGCTCGATTGCATGTTGGTAACCCCGAACAGCCTGAAATTTGTATTGTTGTTGGCATCAATATTCAGGATGTAAGTCTGATCGATGCCCTTGTCGATCTCTATCCTGTAAAAATCGCTCTGTCCGTTGCATACAAGGTTTTGGTGGGCGTTGGGATTGTTGAATACCAGGTCAGAGCGTCCGTTTCCCGGAGCTGTTGTGTAATTCGGGCTTGTCTGGTTTGTCAGCCTTACGGTTCCTTCATTTGTAAAATCGCCCCTGACGGTTATCCTGTGGTAGCCATTTCCTGTACCTATTGACATCCTTCCTGCTGAGGCAATGATTACATCTCCGGCAATATCGAGGTTGCGGCTGGTATTAAGTGTATTATTTATCTGGAAGTACCCGCTGTTGACTGAAAGATCGCCGTTGATGGACATGTTGCCGGCCAGGGTAGCAATGATACCATCCGACGACAGGTTAATGATAAGATTATTGTATTCTTGTTGTGAGAAGACAAAGTTGGAGGTATTGTAGTACTCGACAGATCCGCCGTTTTCCGAAACAAAGTCACTCCAGTCTCCGGAAGGAAAAGCATCTGTCCGGAGACGAAGCAACCCCTTCCCCCGGATAACTGTAAACGACTGATTGGTAAAAGTGCCAAGGTCGAGTGTAGCTCCCTCGTTTATTGCCAGTGAAAGTACGTTTTCACCGTTTGCTGTGGCTGTAACGGTTCTTCCGTTCAGGATTACCACGCGGTCGGTTTCAGCGGGTACCTTCGGGTTGACCGATAATGTTCCCGACGGATCTGTAGTCCATGTTACCGGGTCATTCCATGGTCCGGACTGGTAAGAATAGTAAGTGCCATAAATCAATTCCTCCTTTGCTGTCCATTGGCCGTCAATTACATCTGTCCCGGTAACCGTCATTGGATTTGCACCAGCTGAGCTTATGATATCCGGTTGTATCCAGCTTCCGCCGGTATAGATCATCGGAACATATTTGGTCTGGTCACCTCCCGTGCCGACTTCGCCCGGATTTGCGTAGCTGATACTGAGGTTTGAGCTTACTATGCTCAGACCTGTTGATGAAACGAGCCAGTGTTTTGCAAGGTCGGTGGTGGCGGCTGCCGGTGGGCCTGGTGCTGTTGATGCCACTGCTCTCACCGCAATAGTTGCAGTACCTGCGACTGTTGCAGTTAAGGAGGTGATCTCGAAAGGAGTATAGTAAGTTCCGGTTCCCGTGGGGAATACTGCAACAAAATCGGAAGCAGAATCACCTTCCCTGATTATGCTTCCGGTTCCGTCGCATATTATCATGTGATTGCTGTCGAACACGGTTGACGAAACAATTGAAGCTCCGTCAGCAATAATAAGGTTATTATTGCCTGATCCAAGACTCAGGTTTCCGCCTGACAGAAGCAGGGTTCCGGTGACTGTAGAAGTTCCCGCTAGGGTTTTTATACCTGAACCTGATAAAGTAAGGTTTCCATATGTTTCCTGGAGGACATTCTGTGCTCCTGAGAAGCCGTAGTTTACGGTTGAGTTGGAGGCAAAAGACTCAATGCCTCCAAAGATTGTCAGGGAGTTGACGTTGTGGTTTAGTATGCCCCCTGAATTTATTTGCAGAGTTGAGCTTGAGCCTATTGTAACAGGGTAGGATTCCGTAAGAATACCGCCGTTGCTGATTTCCACCTTGCTGTTTGTTCCTGACACAGTCCAGCCTGAACTGGTGGTTGTCATGGTATGCCCTGACTGGATGATGAAAGCCTGATTGTTAGCTGTAAAGCTGGCAGGAGTGGAGCCTCCTCCGGAGGGATTTGAGTTCCAGTTTGACAGAACGGAAGGGTTTCCCGATGTCTGGGAATAATATGGTAATGCCCAGGAAATCACTACAAGTCCGTTTGCACCGGATCCCCCATATCTGTCTGTATTATTATTGGTACAGGCACCACTTCCGCCTCCCCCGTAGGCATTCCCATTGTTGCCGTTGTTGCTGTTTCTTACTCCGGCTCCTCCATCACCGCCGTTTTCATCTGTTCCGGCACCCGCTGTGCTACCTGAGGCCGAACCTCCATCGCCGTTACTGCCTGCTCCACCACCACCACCACCTGAAAATGTGTTTCCACCATTGGCGCCATTGCCTCCCTGATAGACAACATCTCCTGTAGATCCTGCAATTGATCCGCCTGCCCCTCCTGCACTTGAATTATTAGTGCCGCCTTCACCACCTTCAGCCACAACCGTGTTATTATTGAATGAGGAGTTACCTCCTCTGCTGTTTGCAGCCCCCCCTGTACCTACCACAACGCTGTACGTGCTCCCGGGGGTTACAGCTATTATGCTGCGGGCATAGGCTCCGCCGCCGCCCCCACCTCCGCGTCGTCTTGAGCTGGTAATGGTACTGCCTCCCCCGCCGGCTCCCCATGCTTCCACAACAATTGAAGATACACCGGCAGGTACCGTAAATGTTCCGCTTGAATTGAAAGTCTGGGTCTGGGCAAAGGAATCCTGAACAGCAGAGATCAAAGCCGCTGCTACAAAAAATGATTTAATGATCAGGCACGGCTTTTTCATTCTGTAAGCAATAAAAACCCGGTAATAGTTACCGGGATAATTCTTCTATCTTTGAATAGCCAGTTCAGCCTCTGCCAGCCTGGCCGGTTTGACATCCGATGAAGCAGAGTATATTACACGCAGTGTTCCTTTTGAATAATCCACGCCGTGCTGATTATCAAGGTCCATCTGAAACTTTCTGATACTGTTAGGGGTATAAACCGCCACCCCGTTGGCTATTCCGACACTTGTAACTGTGCCCTTGTCCGAAATATGATCAACTGAAATATCACCGTAAACCGACATGTTGCCTGTTCTGTTAAAGACAAAGCTCAGTCTTGGCTGGTTATTATTTCCCATTGTAAGGGCAAGGTCAGAAAGGCTTACGCTGGCTGAAGTTTCACCATTGCGTATTATAACGGGAATGGTAATCCCGAAAATAGGAGTGAGTCTAACTGAAAAGGTTGAAGTGTCGGCCGGTGTTTCCGGTTCTCCCAGCGCCTGTTTTTTTGGTACAGCCCTGAAGTAGAAATGTGACCTGTATTCCCCGGTCTGAAGTTCGCTTGTTCTGTACAGCTGAACCTTAACAACCTGGGCTTCATTTGGTCCCAGGGTTACGCTTCTTGGGAAAAAACGAACAAACCGGTCAGCAAACATCTGGCCCGGATCAGGTTCGGTTATGGTCTCAAAACCTCCATTTTCAAGCATTCTGATCTGTACCAGTGAAATAGCATAGCTTGCAGAGTCATTTCCCGTGTTTGCAAGGTTTATATCGACAGTTCTTTTGTTTCCCTCAAAAACAATTCGCCGGGGTGTGATCATCAGGTCGCCCTGGGCTGAAGCAGGATATGCATACATCAAAGCAAGAGCTGCCGTGATGAATATCACAGCAGACTTCAACCCATGCAATAATCCGGAAGGGTCAGTGGTTTTTTTTCTGTATCTGTTCATGGGGCGGGTCATATTAGTGATCTTGTCAGTTGAAGTCGAATGTTATTATATAGGTACCTGTATAAACACCCGCGGGATTATCGTGGATGGTTCCGACCTTGAGAGTTGCGCCTACATTTACCATCTGGATTCCGTTCTGCAGTCGTCCGTTCCCGGGTCCGGGCAATGGCCAGGAATTCCATTCTTCAATCAGCATCGATTTCTCGCTTGAGGTATGTCTGAGTAAGACCGGATCGGTTGGAAGGCTTATGGAATAAGAAGCATCTTCATCACCAGTTACGGCAAAGCTTGCGGCATTATGGCTTCCAACTCCGATTACAATGCTTCCCTGCACCGAAACCGTGCCCTGGGGGCTCAGGACAATCCTGCCTCCCTGGGGACCCGGCGAAAATCTTCCGAAATTCATCCTGGTAATCTCATTGGCCGAGAAAACCGGAATTATTTCAGCATACACATGCCCGGTAGCGCCTATTGGCAGCATTCCCTGAGCATGTGTATGGCTGAGATTAAATAAAACAAGGAATCCCAGGCTTAAGAATATTTTAAGCTTTGCTGTCACAATCCAGTCCGGTAGAAGGGATTATTCGACTCCTAGTTATAATTCACCGATACTGAGAACGTGCCGGTATAAGTGCCTGAAGGCTGGTTAGCTCCCACGTTCAGCGTAGCCCCGATCCTGAGTACTGTCGCAGCTCCGGTAAGGGTTACGGGATTAGCATCATCCGGATCGCTCACGAAATTATCTACAACCATGTTGTCGGATGCCGCATTGGTAATGGTTGTTGATGCCGGAAGAGTAATGGTGACGGTTCTGCCCGATTCACCTTCAACATCGAAAGTTGCAGCCGAATGTACGGGAGTAAGTGATGAAAGGGTAACACCTCCAAGGGAGGATCTGTCGCCGTTTGTTGCTATTGAAACCGTACCTGCCGTTGCACTTCTCATTATGGTTCCGAAATGAAGGCCTGCGGTGTTGGTAATCGAAAGCGGAGCAATAATCACAGCAGCAGCATTTGAAGAGGCTGTAGCTGTCTGAGCCTGTACCGTACCTGCAAATGCAAACATTACAACTGCAATTGCCAGGAATTTAATGATCTGTTTCATTTTCTTGTTTGGTTAGTTAATAATTTAATTAAACTGACTTATTATCAAATCGTAAACACCGGCTGGGTTTAAAGCTGTAGGTATAGCATAAAACCGCAACCGGAATAAGGTTATATTCAGAATCTAAAATTATTAAGCGTGCCATTTCCCAAAAACCGCATCGATGCAATTATTTAACATGCGGGTGAAGTTATTAACAAAAAAAGCCCCGTGATATTGTATAACGGGGCTTTGAAACAATTATTTTTCATTCTTATAGATTGAATGTATAGCAATACTTGAGCATGACGGCCCTGGAATTGTAAACCGGAAGGACAGGCATCTCCCTGTACAGATCGGTATTCCGGTCTTCATTGAACACCAGGTAAAGATCATTTCCTTCCCTTGGATTGTACCTGATTCTCAGATTCGTTATAACAATGTTATAATCAGTGTTATACTGTAAAAATGCATTCACTGAGAGTTTGGTATCGAACATGTACAGGGCCTTTATTCCTATAATATGATTTGTCATTGAAAGATCTCTTTTCTTTACAAGCACGCGGTCGAAGTTGTAGGTTCCGCCCAGTTCGAAATGCCTGGAGATGTTCCATGTGGGCTGAAAGCGCATAGAAAGCCTGTTTCCGTCGTAGTACTGACCTGCCTCTGTCAGGAAAAGCAGGTAGAAGGGCTTTGACATCGGTGTTGAGAGGTTGCCTCTGAAGCTGAAAGCTTCATACAGTCCGGGGCTGATATACAGTCTGTCGGCACTGATCTCGAGGGAGTCCCTGAGCCTGTCTTTATTGTAAACAAGTTCCAGGTTCGCTATCCACTGGCTTTTAGTCTGGAACTTCCAGCCGGTAAAGTTGGTCAGGTTCATGAAAGTGCCGTCGTCGATATAGGTTCTGTACATGACCCGCGTCTCAGGTCCATGCGAATATATCCACGATTTCTCAGGGGATATCCATCCGTAGCTCAGTCCTCCCCTGATGATAGTGTAATCGTTCATCATCTCAAAACCTATTCCGGGGTTGAAATGGGTTCCCGACTGTGTATAGCCCATATTGTATGCAAGTCCTCTTCGTGATCTTCTTTCCCATGTAGCCATCAGCAGGGAGGGTTCTTTCAGGGAATTGTTTTTCACATCATTTTCGAAAGTCTGTGACCATCTGAATTCAAAGTAATCGTTTCCGAATACCTTGAATATACCGTCAAGTCCGTATGCAAGGTTGTATGAACCGTCGGTTCCAAGGCGACTTGTAGTCATTGCTCCCACGTATGTGTTTTCATTCAGTATCTGGCGTCGGAAACGCACGACTCCGAAATTTTCCGAGGGGACCATTGTAACTGATGATCCGTCGGATGTTTTCATGCAAAGGGGAGCCGTCTGCATGTCGAGAAAACCCACATCCCATTTGTTCATCCTGCCGGTTATCCTCGCGCCGCCGTAAATCCTTACTGTCTGGGCTTCCTCATCGTCCCGTGAGTCATCATAATTATTGAGCAGGCCAATTCTTCTGCTGTAAAACAGGTTGCTGTTGCCGCCCATCGAGAAATCGAAAACACTTGCACGCTCAAGGAAGAAAGTTCTTTTCTCGGGGAAATACATTGAGAACCTGCTAAGGTTAATCTGCTGGTCGTCAACCTCCACCTGAGCGAAATCGGTATTTACGGTAACATCCATCACGAGTGTTTTCGTAATGCCGTATTTTATGTCCAGACCGGCTTCCAGGCCGGGCTTGCCTGATTTCAGGTAAGAGCTTCTGTCGTCGTTAAGATTGTGGGTACTTTCAAATCCTGTCAGCGCGTAAGGGGCAACATACAGTGGTTTGTCGGGAGTGATGTCGTGAAATACAATCTCCTGTGCCTGGGAAGGTTTCAAAACAGATATTTCGCCCCAGTTTGGAGGTATTGCCGGAAACACATTAACCTCGTTTTTTGCCGGTATCCATCTTTCGATGGTAAGTCCCATTTTCACCTCTCCGTTGATCTCCTGGAAACGGAGGCTTGACAAGGGTATCCTGATCTCCGCCGACCAACCTTTCGAATCCTTTTTAGTCACTACATCCCAGAAGGTGTTCCAACTCGGGTTCATGGCTTCCTGGTCGGGACGCGGGGGAATGGCATCTTTCTGGATACCTGCATCAAATCTCAGGCCGTCGGGTGTTGTGAAAAACGCCAGGGAATTTTCCTTGTCATTGTAGGTATCGAGGAATATGCCGAGTCGGTCGGATCCTTTACCCAGATAATCCCGTTTGAAGCTTACCGACCGCATCATCGACGGATCGTCATAGTACAGCCATGCACCTATATAAAGGAATTTGTTGTCATAAACTATCCTGATATCGGATTTTTCCGTGGGTTCTTTTCCGAAGACAGGTGAATGCATTATCATTTGGAAGGGAGCGGCATCTTTCCAGAAATCCTCGTCGGGAACTCCGTTGAAATCAAGCTGAGAGGAAATACGCTTAATTATGACCGGGATTTTTCTGCTGTCCGGCTGGCCGTTTTGTCCTGTTACAGGGAACAGGAACAGAACCAGCGAAAAAACAGTAAAAAAAAAGCCTGTGATTCATGATCAGGTGGTCAGGGGGTAGACAAAAATACACTTTTGTCGCCGGCCGGGAAGGATTTAAAAACCTAATAATTGTTAAAAAAGCAGGGATGTCAATATTCCAGTATCTGACCGTCGGCAAGCAACTGTTTGCTTAACTCCTCATATGTAATGTCATGAATGCTTTTCCCGCTCTTTATTGCCAGTGATGCCATTGTTGCAGCGCTTTGTCCGAGTATCATAAAAACGGGTTCCATCCTGATGGATCCGAAGGCAATGTGTGAACATGAAATGCAGACAGGCACCAGCAGGTTGCTGCACTGCTCTTCAAAGGGCATCAGGGATCCCATGCTTATCTGGTATGGTCCTGGGGTCCGAACTCCTATGTCACCTTCATTCTGGACATAACCTTCAGGTGTTACGTATCTCTGAACATTGTGGGAATCCATAGTATATGAACCCATGCCTACGGGTTCCGGGACAGGTCTCAGGCAAAGGACATCATTTTCGGTCATTACATATTTACCAATCATCCTTCTTGCCTCCCTGACATAGATATTGTAGGGCCAGTATCCGTTATCGGCGAATTCGTCACGTGAAAAGCCCCATGTGTTCATCGTGTCCCTCACCCATCGGGGAAGGCGTTTGTCGGTGCAGGTGAAATACAGCAGTCCCTTCTGGTAATTGATATGCTCCGCGAGTATTTCTTTTCTTTTTTCGTATGAGGCTTCGGGATATTCCCAGCTCATACCTATGTTATCGTAACTGAACGGTCCGTGGTTATTGACATCGGTCTTGTGGTTCGGTATAGCATCATATTTTGCAAAGAACTCATCCCACCTTGATTCTGCCAGCCTGACAAGCAGCTCATACTGGGTACTGTCGTATGCTTCGGGCTTTGTTATCGGCACTTTGTTTTCAGGATGCTGAGTCAGGCAGAGCCTGTAGCAGTAAGCCTGTACCTTATTGTCGCCGGTTCCGTTTTCACCGGGAGTTTCGTCTGATATACGGGGAAGGAGTCCGCTGGAAGGATCCCCGGGGATCTTGTAGGGGTCGATCTTATCCTTGAAATAGTGCCCGTGGTGAAAGACACCTTTCTGAACTCCGTTCCAGCTTTCACCGTAAAGGCTGTTGTCTTCCCTGCCCACAGTGTAGTTTACTCCCGCGGAGGCCATCAGGTCGCCTTCATAGCTTGCATCAATGAAAACCTTTCCCCTGAATGTAAGTCCGCTGAGGGTCCGGATGGATGTAATCCTTCCGTTTTTCTTGCTGACGCCAGTTTCCCTGTCGAGCCATTCATCACGGTAAACGGGTATGTGGTTGCTTTTTATCAGGGTTTCGAATGATTCTTCCGCCACATGGGGCTCGAAGATCCACATGGTACGCTTTTCACCGTCGATGGCAGGATTGCCCTGGCCGCGGTTCCCGTATTCCGACCGTTTCTGCCAGTTCCATGATTCGGGCTTGTCGTAATGCTGGTAGATCAGCTGGTAGAATTCCCTGGCAAGTCCTCCGATAACTTCCTTGTTTCCGGTATCGGTAAAACCAAGTCCTGATGAGCTCATTCCCCCCAGATGGATGTCGGGAGACACAATAATCACTTCAAGTCCCATCCTGTGTGCCTGAACCGCCGCGGTGACCGCGGCTGAAGTTCCCCCGTATACTATCAGGTCGGCTTCGAAGACCTGATTTCCCCTGTTGCGATTGCAGTTAAAACCCGGCAATGCCAGGATAACAGAGATAAGCAATAATAGTGTTTTTTTCATGCTGTGAGTTTAGAATTCTATTCTGTTGGTACCCGGTCTTAGTTGCAGGATTCCGTCCTTTGGCCTGACCCTGGAGGAGTTAAGGACAACCGTTTGATATTGTGAAGTGTCAATCACGAAATCGCAGTCCATATTCGCCGGAATTGTTATGATGAACAAACCAGACTCCTTATCCTTTCGGAATTCGGCAACAATATTGCCCCTTATGGTAGGGACGCTGATATGACTGTATGACAGCCGGCTCAGCTGCGGTCTTATCGTGGCTTTGGAATAACCGGGAAGGGCGGGGCTGATACCCCAGAGGAAACCCGGAATGATGTTTGCCGGAGCAGCTCCCCAGGCGTGGTTCCAGTCGGAGTTGGGTTTGTACTTCATATCCCAGGCTTCCATGGTCATGGTGGAACCCGATTTTATCATGTTCCACCAGCTCCTGTCGTGAGTGGCTGTCAGCAGGCTGAGAGCATAATCGGCTTCGCCCGCCCTGAAAAGACCTTCAAGGAGGAACTGAGCTCCGTAAACACTGCAGGCCATTCCGCGCGATTTGATAAAAGCGATGACGGAAGAAAGATGTTCCGGCGGCACAAGGTCAAAGGCAAGGGCCATCATGTTTGCATGAAGAGATGAGTGCTCCGAGAATTCACCGTCGAGATAGACTCCCCTCTTTTTGTCAAACAACTTCTCGTTGATGACTTTTTTAACCTTGACAGCCTGGCCGGCATAGATTGCCGAATCGACGGGATTGCCAAGGTGGCCCGCTAATTCCGACATAAGCACAAGGTTTCTGTAATAAAATGCATTTACAACAGTGTTGATCTCCCTCATGTCGTAGCCGTCCCTTTCCCCTTCGGCTGTTGCAAGTTTCCATCCCGTGTCCTTCTGCGCCGGGGGCCAATCAACAATATCCCTTATTCTCTCCTTCACGTTTGAAAAGCCCAGACTTGCCATTATTTCATCGTTTACGGCCGATGAGCTTATCAGTCCGTCGGGTCGTGCCAGTGCGGAAAGTGTTTTGTACTGCAGTTCCCTGTAATACCTTGCCATTGATTCGGAATTGCCGGTATGCATGAAATCGTTGTGAAACATAAGAACCGTCTGCAGGATCCATTCAGTCGGCCACGTAGGGTGATGGATGAAATATTCATTTGTTCGCCTTCCCATCGAATATTCCTTGTCGGTGTAATAGTGCCCGAGCTGGTTGATGTAGGCATCGGCCTCATAGGGAATACGCTCGCGGTCGCCGTCGATATAGATGCCCGTAAAGGAAGTTGCCTTGATAGTGTATTTTGAGATGTCCCAGATCCTGTTCAGTATAGTATCGGAGCTGATAAAGGAGCTGCTGCTGTCGTCGAAATAATGCCAGAGAGCTTTCTGGATTATTTTATCCGGTTCATTTTCAAGCTTCTCTATTTCACAATACCTGAAAGGGCTGACCACTCCGAAAGAATCCGGCAGATGAATTGCTGCAGGTCCGGTATTCCTTTCATCGGGAGCTATCTCTGCAACATATCTTGTTTTGCCCGGTTCAACCGGCAAGGCAACACTGTAATAGCGTATTGTGCCTTCAGGCCGCCGGTCGATGCGGTTTTTCGCGCTGAGCTTTTCCCCAAGATGAATAAGCAGTGTATCTTTCCTGACAGGGTTAAATTCGAGTACCAGTTTCCCGAAGGCAGCTTTCCCGAAGTCAACAAACCATGAATCATTTCCGGTTCTGGTAACCGTCTCCGGCCTGATCTCCGTTTCGACCAGGCTGTTTGCCGTGGTACAGTAGTCGTTGAATGTTCCTGTCCTGAACGATTGAACAGCCGACCACGGGGAAGGATTCGACCGCTTGTCCCATATCCTTACCTTCCAGTGGCATAATGAATTGGCGGGAAGGGCCGCGCCTGAATATTCAACTTCGGTCGATTGTGAGCCTGTGGTTTTCAATCCGTTCCAGAGGTCTCCGATATTTCTCTCCAGCAGTTCTTCCGAAGAGCTGACAAGGATCTGGTAAGCTGTCTGTTTTCCCGCGACATCAGGAACTATCCAGCTAAACTCGGGTTTTGGATCGCGAATCAAAACATTTTGAGGCTCCCTGATGAACTCGACCATGAGTCCTGTCGGAGATGAGCCTGAAGGTTTCCGGGGTCCGGGGAGGAAAATGGAAAGAATGATCAGTAGGATGAAAGTCTTCATTAAAAATCCGGTTTCGTATCAGATCAAAGGTAACATCCTCAGCCGGGTTTTCAAAATCCTTGTTACCGGGATATTTGCGCCGGCTTTCTTCAGTTAAGAAACCTGTTAACAGGTGGCAGTTGAGACCATTACAGCCCCGGTTCAAATTATTAATATATTTTCATAAGTTAATATAAGTGGGATTTAATAAATGATTATCTTTCAGTCCTGAAAACATCTACCCGTGAAACTCACATGTATCAAATACACAGGCAGGTATGTTGATAATTTTCCAGTTATACCGGTTCCCCCACCTGAGCGGTACAGGCATCAGACCATAAACATTAAAAACACATTATGATGAAAGCAAGGAAAAGCCTTCCGGTTGTTGCCCTTCTCGCGGGTTCATTGTTCTTTGTTGTCGTGCTCCTGACAGCTTTCAGCCGTCTTGTTCCCCAGGAAAGCCTGAAAAGCAAATACGCCTACAAGGACTTTGAATCAGCCAAGAAATGCCGTTCCTGTCACCCCGGCATATATGAGCAATGGTCGCAGTCGCTTATGTCGCAGGCCTACACCCATCACTGGGATGAAATTGAGTATTTCGATCTGGCGGTAAAGCATTCCGAAGCAGATCCCGGCATGAAGGATGCTGTTGATGGCTGCAACGGGTGTCATACACCCCTTGGCTGGATGAGTGAGAAGAAATTCCCGCCTCCCCGTCCCTCAGAAAATACCATGGCAAATGAATCGGTTTCATGTGAAGTGTGTCATCTGGTTCAATCGGCCCAGACTGAACCTGCATATAACTTCAGCTACCTGATAAAACCGGGAATGACAAAATATGCAGTGAGGAAGCCCGCTGTTGAATCGCCTGCTCACAAAATCGTCACCAATGATTTCTATACAACGACAGAGTTCTGCGGCAACTGTCATAACGAAATGAGTCCTTTCGGGATATGGGTTAAAAGCACTCAGCTGGAGTGGAAGGAAGGCCCTTATGCAAAGGAAGGAGTCAGGTGCCATGACTGTCATATGCCCAAAGGAGGACCTTATCTGAATGCCCTGATGACCAAACCTTATGATGATGCAAGGCTTCATCTTTTCCACGGAGGTCACGATCCGGGAAAAGTAAGGGGAACCATTGAACTCAGGATAGAGCCGGATATCCGGGATGCCGAACCGGGCGAGACAATAGTTTTTACAGTGGCTCTGTTCAACCAGAAAACCGGGCATAAATTCCCGACCGGATCGGTTGAGGATCGTATTTTGTGGCTTAATGTTGAAGCGACCGATGCAAAGGGAAAGGTTTACCATCTGAATGTCGACAAAAAGGGATTTGAGGGTGAGGAATACACCATTTCAGGCGACTATCTGGCATACCAGGATATGGGTGTGCCTCTTGGGCTGCCTGATTTCGTGGGTGTTCAGCGCGACGGGATACCTGCAGGGAACAGGATATTCAGGATGCCCTATTTCGATCCGGAGGGAAGGATGACCATGATGCAGTGGAATACTGCAAAACTGGGAGTTGATTACCGGCTCGGTCCAAGGGAGACCAAAGTTGAACGTTTCACTTTCAAAATACCCTATGATGCGGCTCCCGGGGAAATGACGGTTAAAGCCACACTAAACTACCAGCTTTTGGTGAAACCGGTTGCCGATTTTCTCAAGGTGCCGGAGGATGAATCAGAGATCAAGCTGGTAAATGAGCATTTTACAACAGTTGAAATATATCCTTAAAGACAGAATCCTATAAAAAGTATTCAAAACTCATTTTCATTATTGCCATGAAGAACTCAGGATATTTTAAGTTTCTGTTGCTGACAGTCGTTTTCGGATGTTTGCTGCAGGCTCCGTCAGCTGACGGGATTCCCGCCTTTGCAAGGAAATACCAGATAAGCTGCCAGGTATGTCATTCTCCTGCAATGCCCCGGCTGAAGCCCTTCGGCGATGAGTTTGCCGGGAACGGTTTCAGGATGACAGAATATGAATCGCCCCGTCATTTCATTCAGGCAGGCGACGATAAACTGTCCCTTTTCAGGGAACTTCCCGTGGCTGTCAGGATGGACGGACATGCCACATACAATTTCGATAACAGGGGAAGCACCGATATGGCAGCTCCCTTCGTACTGAAGATATTGTCAGGCGGCGAATTATCGAATAATCTCTCATATTACTTCTACTTTCTGTTCAGTGAAAGGGGTAAAATAGCAGGGATCGAGGATGCTTTCCTGGTATACTCCGATTTTCTTGGTACCGGCATTAACATTACAATGGGGCAGTTTGCAGTTTCGGACCCGCTTTTCAAGAGCGAACTGAGATACACCTTGGAATCATACAGGATATACGGGTCAAAGCCGGGAACTTCAAACGCGGATTTGAAATATGACAAGGGGGTGGTGTTTGACAAGGGATTCAGCACCGGAACCACCATAGTCGGGCAGATAGTCAACGGGAATGGTATCGGCGCGGCAGACGACGGCTACCTTTTTGACAAGGACAAGTACAAGAATTTCATGCTGAGGGTAAATCAGGATGTGGGTCAGTTCATTACGGTCGGGTTTTTCGGTTATACCGGCCGGGAGGTGGTTCGTGATGCAATTTATTCGGACGTGAGCGATATCATGATGTTCGGACCCGACATCACTTTAGACTTCAATGAACGAATTATGCTTAACGTTCAGTTTGTCAAGAGGACCGATTCAAGGGTTTTTGTACCCGGCTTTCCATCGAGTATGATGGAGGATGTTGAAACACTTGGAGCCTTCGCCGAATTAATCTATTCTCCAAAGGGGGATATGAGCAAATGGTACCTGACAGGCCTTATCAACTGGGTAGAATCGGATTATGATCCGCTCGACTATGCATCGGCGACGCTGCATGCCGGTTATCTTTTGAGACGCAATACCAGGATTGTCGGTGAGTTCACTCAGCAGTTCAGGGGACCTGACTATGGCAAACTGAACCTGGGGATAATCACCGCTTTCTGAGATATTTCTTCAGTTTGCAATTCTTCAGTTGTTTGAGTCCTTCTGCTACAGCTGTTGCATTAATAATTGCCCCTGCCTCATTCGTGTGAGTATGGTCTGTCAGGAAAAGTTTTGATGATACCTCTTCCTGCCCCAGGGCTTCATATTTCAACGCGATTATCTCATTCAGGTCGATGAAATATGCTCCCGCGGCTTCAGCGGTTTCCCCGGCCCACAGCCCGTAATCGGCCGATGCCCTTGCAAGCCTGCCGTTTTCCCATATATTCCGGGGCACCGGTGAGCAAACAACAGGGATAGCTCCCCTTGCCTTTGAATCGTTTATATATTGTCGTAAATACCAGCCGTAGCTATGGACAATCTCATGCTGTTTCGTGAGCATATTATCAATCTCCCGCGTTTCCTCACCGGTACCCTTTAGTGTTCCTCTGGCCCGGCTGTCGTCGTTCACTGGGCTGCTGTCGTTATGCCCGAACTGGATTATCACATAGTCACCGGGTTTAACAGTGGATAAAACATTGTCCCACAGACCCTGCGTAATGAATGTTCTGCTGCTTCTTCCGCCCAGGGCATGGTTTCTGACTGATACCTTTGATGTGTCGAGCATGGTGTGTAGAAATGCTCCCCAGCCCCATAAACCACCTTCTCCCAGTCCGCTTCCGTTCTTTACGGTTGAATCGCCGACAAGGTGAATCACCGGTTTGTTCTTTTTTTCCGGGATTCCGGCAGCAGTAATAAAAAGCAATGCAAGTGACATGATCAGATAGCAGTGCATGATGTTTGAAAAAGTTGTTAGTGGAGTAAAGATATGTAAAAAACAGAAACCCCCTTCTTTGGTGAAGGGGGCTCTGTTGTCATGAGTCTGCTTTATTTTCTTCTTGAGGAAGTGCTTTCAGTTTTGTTGTCGTTGCTTGCCTTTGAGTTGCTGCCGCTTCTCTGTCTGACCACGGGTTCCTTTGAGGATGAGCTTTCGGAGCTTCTGCGCGATCTGGCTGCAGGTGCTGAGGTTTCCGGTCTGCTTGTTCTGGCCGGTTCAGCCTTTGTTTCTGCCTGTGAGGAGGCAGCCGGTTTCGTGACTGAAGTCCCGCCTGATCTCCTGCTGCTGGTCTGAGCTTCAGAAGAGCCGGAGTTGCTGCGCTGATTAACCGTGGCAGGCGGTCTTCTTTCACTGCCGGTGGCGCTGCCTGAACCTGTGTCTGTCCTGCTCCTCTGGGTAGTGCCTGCAGCCGGCCGGGTTTCGGTCGATGACCTGCGGGCATTACCGGAAGCCTGGCCTGGCTGGGTCGAGCTTCTGCCTGTTCCGGCAGCCGTGCTTTCTCCGCATCTGGAGGCGCTGCTTGCTGCTCCGGTATTCCGGTCCGGTCTGGTTGCACCGGAGGCGCTTCTCCTGCTGAGCGTGTTTGCTGTCTGGCTCATGCTTGACGCCCTTTCAGGGTGAACTTTTGCATACAGGGCTTCTCCATCCCTTCTTGACTCGGGGCGCGAGTAGGTGGTCTTGTAGATGTTATTGTTTATATTGATGGTAACGTTTTTGGAGTATATCCTCTTGCTACGGTAGTAGTAGTCATTCCAGCCGCTCCACCTGGGAGTGTGGTATACCCTGTAGTGAGCGTAGTAATGAGGGTACCAGTGGTAGTGGTAACCGTAGTAGTAGTGGTAGTAGTAAGGTCTCCAGGGGCTCCAGTAGGAGGGGTAGTAGCCCCAGTACCAGGAGGAGCGCCAGACCCTGTAGGTGGGGAGGTAGATAAACCTGACCACGGGCCATGCATTCACTGACACATAAGTGGTTCTCACAACTTTTACATTTTGTTTTCTGGGTCGGCCGGTATAGCCCGGGTTAGGGGTTTCGGCATAATAGGGTTCGATTATGTAGTTTTTGCCGTAAAGAGCCTCATCACCTATCAGCTGTATCTGAACCGATCCGTCGCGGAACTTTTCCACTGTGAACACGGCCACATCCTGGCTGTCGTCCCGGTCGAGTATGGCCTGCAGCACAATTGTGTGGACATTTCCGTCGACATAGTCGATCACCCTTATATAATCGATATAGTTGTCGTTGTTGAGATCCAGGTTGTTTATCCTGCTATTCTCATCGTTGAGGCTTCTTTCGAAACCTTCGAGGGTCTCCGACTTCTGAAATAAATCCATTACCGCGTACAGGTTGAAGTTATCCCCCGGGAGGCCCAGGTATTCATCCGGGTATTTCTGCGGAGCCGCTGCTGCTGTCCCGATCGCAACTATCGCCGCGAAAATTGGGGTGATTAAGAACTTTTTCATGACCTTGTTGTTTAAAAGAACTTGTTTCAAACTATCTATGGCAAAACGTGTGCCAATTCTTAAAGAAAGTATTACCCTAGGCGAAACCGGGGCTACCGGATGGGCAGCCTGGAAGGGGCGCCCCGTGCCCTAAGGAAGCGAAATAAAAAAATTGCAGGTTTTAATAAACCTATTCAGCAGAGTTCTTGGAAGGCCTTTCTGAATTCGAGGGGTTTGGCGATATTGTGGAAGATCTCCTTTGTACCACCTGTTCCTATAATGGTAATGATGCCGTAATTGAAGATTCTCGCCATAATCGACTGGTCAACGTTCACGGTTTCGATTTTGGAAAGGTTCATTTCAAAGGTTCTTCTGCCTATGAAACCGGTTTTGATAATAATCCTCCGGTTAGTAATCACGAATTCCGACATTGCCCTCTGGATAAGCGGAGCAAGTGTAAGTGTGAACAGTGATTTAAGGCTAATGAAGATCACCCAGTGATATTTTGTTTCAAATACCACCGATTCATCCCTGATAAGGTGGTTGTTAACGTATCTTCCCATGATTTAAAGGTTTTGGAAACTGTTTATCCTAATGTCTTTTTGATGGTTCAAATGTAGCAAAAATGGAATTCTTTCCCTTGCTGCAGGCGGAAAAGACAGATCTCCCCGAACAGGATAAAATTCTACCCTAACAGCCGGGATGAGTTTTTCAGGATGTTTTTATTGTTGATTTTTATTTTGATGGCGGGTCATTACTTCACGCCAGTTTGTAATGATTATCCCGTTATCGGCAAAAAATTCTTTAACCACCGGATCGGAGAAAAGTTGAGCTTCCCAGACTCTTTGCTGCCATGAACCCGTAATGGTCTTAAGGTTGTCAGTCTCCACTGATGGATGGAATATTATTTCAGTCAGTCCGGGTTTAAGTGAAGCAACTAGCCGGAAGAAGTTTTCCCGTTTGTTTTCATAGCTGTCTCCATCGGGAACGCTTGAGAAGAAGTCGAGTTTGGGGAGGGAATAGCCTGTGAGAATGTCAACAACCTCCGGGGTAAGCGGGTATCCCGATCTCCTGAAGAAGTCAGCGACCTCTTCATTCGACAGGTCGATCGCGTTCGCGGGTATCCCGTATTCCTCCGCGATCTTAAGGAAGGCCTTTACATTGTTGGCCGATCCGTACATTGTACCCATGTGAGTATCGATATGTGAAGGTCTGTAACCTGCTGCAATGACCTTGTCTATCTGTGCACGCGCTTCAGTTTCTATTTCTTCGGCAGAGGCATGTATTATCACTTCGGGAACACTACGCCACATTTTGCCGTCGGGATCTATCAGTCCGGGTACCTTTGCCGGATCGGCGACAGTTCCCCAGCGCCAGGTCTTCCATTCGCTTGTATGTGTAAGGTGTACTCCCAGATCGGGTGCATCCTGGGTCTTTGCCCATTCCACCATATCCATGGCAAAATCGCAGGGTACCATTACTGCTGCCGATCTGATGTCGCCGGTTTGAAAATAATGCTTCACGGCAATGTTGGCCTCTTCGCACATGCCTGCATCATCGCAGTGAAGGATTAATACCTTGCTGTCCTTTGGAAAACCAAGTTTTTCGGCGTTTGTGATCCCGGTTCCGGGCGACACTGCCTTCTGCCTGTTGCATGATGGCAGCATGGATAGTGATGCCGCGGCAAGCAGTACCGGGATAATCCGGAAGAACCCTGTTTTAATATTGATTTTCGTCATCGCGTATGTTATTGTTTCATGGTGTTTGACTCTGGAGGAAATCATTGTATCGGTAATAAATTATTTATCACTTGTCATTAATTGTTTCTGTCAGTTTCTTTACCACCCTGAACTGCTGGAAAAACTCTTTCGCGATTACCCTCAGCAGGGTGTAGACGGGAACAGCGAAAAGCATTCCCACGAATCCTGCCAGTCCTCCCCCGATTATTATCACAAGGAATATCTCGAGCGGGTGCGATTTTACGCTTCTCGAGTAAATAAGCGGTATCAGTATGTTATTATCGATAAAGTTAACCCCTGCAAAAGTACCAACAAGTTTCAGCGAAGCAGGCAGCAGCTCATTCCAGGCTCCGGCGGCCATTAAGGAAATGGTACCGAGTGTTAAGCCGATCAGGCCTCCTATTATCGGGCCGATGTATGGGATTATATTCATTAGCCCCACGAAGAAACCAATAAGAAGTGCATTATGGAATCCGAATATCTTCAGGATAACGGCGACGAGCGTCATGACACCGATGATTTCAAGCAGAACGCCGAGGTAATAGCGTATCAGGAGCTTTTTGGAGTCTTCAACCACTTTTCTGGTAGCATTATGATGCTTTTCGGGGATGAGCAGCAGGAGTCCATCCTCAAACAGGTTTTCATCTTTCAGGAAGAAGAAGGAGATGAAGAGGATGGAGAAGATCCCCACGAGAATGCTTCCCGCCGTGTTTATCACTTTGCCGAGCGCAGTGCCGATACTTCCGAGTGTTATTATTTCCTTTAGCCTGGCAACGGCGAACTGGTTGATGGTCTCACCGGCGGGTATGGCTCCCAGGTCGTGAAGTATTTTGTCGAGACGGTTCAGCGGGCCCTCAAGGTTTCTGACGAGGGCATTGACATCGATCGATGATATTGTTTCGGCCTGGTTTATTATAAGCGGAACTATCACGGATACAAATCCCACACCGATAAGAACCAGGACCAGGAGTGACAGTAACGCGCTGACTATCCTTGGCATTTTCAGTTTGCCTATATGTATTTTGTCAAAAAGGCTTACCAGGGGCTGACCGATAAATGAAAGCATCGCGGCAATAAGCACCCAGACTATGATATAGGAGAATCTCCAGAGAAGGTATCCGAGGATTAAGAGTATGAGAACATAGCCTGTATATTTGAGTACCTGTTTCATTAGGCCTGGATTTTTTGAAGCTGTAAATTTACAAAAAACATGTCAGCGGGCTTTCCGGAACCTTATTAAAAACAAAAGCATCAGAACGGCTGAGACTGATGCGGTGACTGCTCCGAAATAAAAGGGGACTGATGAGTTTACCCTGTCGTAAAGTATCCCAGCAATAAAGCTTGCAGGGAGCAGAGTGAGGCCAAGCAGGGCGTTATATATACCCAGGCCGGTTCCCTTTTTGTTTTTATCGATCATATCCGATATAAAAGCTTTTTGTATACCGTCGGTTGCAGCCGAATAGAGTCCGTAAAGGGCAAAAAGAGCCACTATTGAAGCTTTTTTATCAGTAAAACCGAATCCGAAGTAGACCAGGGCATAGATAAGAAATCCGGCTATTAGGACTTTTTCCTTTCCTTTTCTGTCGGCCAGTGATCCCACGGGTATGGATGCGATTACAGAAACAAAATTTGTCAGAAGAAAAACAAGCGGTATGAAAGCGACATTTAAGCCGATCTCGTTTGCCTTTACAAGAAGCAGTGCATCGGTTGAATTGCCAAGTGTGAAAATAAATATAATAGCCAGGAAGAACCAGTACTTTCCGGGGAAATCCCTGAAATGGAATTTTCTGAACAACTCATGTTTTTGCTTTCCGGCTTCCTTTATCCCGAAAACTATTACTGCTATTGCCAGCAGGGCAGGAATTCCGGCTGCTAGAAAAATCAGGCTGTAGTTACCGGGAAGGGCTGAAAGCATTAAAAAAGCTATCAACGGTCCTGCTATTGCACCGCTGTTGTCCATTGCCTTTTGAAGGCCAAAGCTTCTGCCGCTGTCGCCCTTTTCAATTGAACCCGCGATCAGGCTGTCGCGCGGAGCGGTCCGGATTCCCTTTCCAAATCTTTCTATAAACCTTAATACAAGAACCTGGAAAGGAGATATCACCAGGGCGTAGAGAGGTATTATCAGGGCTGACAGCCCATAACCTGCAAGCATGAAGGGCTTGTTTTTTCCTATCCTGTCGCTCCAGAAACCCGAAACAGCCTTTATAAATGATGCTGTACTTTCGGCTATGCCCTCTATAAGGGCTATGCTGGTTTTGGATGCACCTATAGAGAGAAGGAACATTGGCATTACCGAATAGACCATCTTGACTGAAGTATCGGTCAGGAAGCTGGTAA
>JAXDBC010000114.1:0-4101 GCA_034679225.1 Bacteroidales bacterium
CTCGAAAGCGGATGGCTTCCTGAATGGGCCAGCCCGGGGCATCGCGACTGTATGATTGGTTCCAATTCGGCATCGCTTATTGCCGATTCATGGCTCAAGGGCATCAGAGATTATGACATCGAAACGCTCTATGAGGCAATTCTGAAGAACACCGATAGTGTAGGCCCTGTTTCTTCCGTCGGAAGACTTGGCGCTGATTATTACAACAAGCTCGGCTATGTGCCTTACGATGTAGGAATAAATGAGAACGTGGCCAGGACACTTGAGTATGCCTATGCTGATTTCTGTATTGCCCGGCTTGCTGAGGCCCTCGGCAAACCGCAGGAAGAAATTGCCTTGTTCCGGAACAGGGCAATGAACTATAAAAATGTGTTCGATGAGGAAAGCAATCTGATGAGGGGACGCAATCTCGACGGAAGCTTCCAGTCGCCCTTCAGCCCATACAAATGGGGAGATGCTTTTACCGAAGGAAACAGCTGGCACTACACCTGGAGCGTTTTCCAGGATGTGGAGGGACTGGTGTCGCTGATGGGAGGGAAAAAGGGATTTACTGAAATGCTCGATTCGGTATTCACCGTTCCACCCGTGTTCGATTATTCATACTACGGCCAGGTGATCCACGAGATCCGCGAGATGCAGGTAATGAATATGGGGAATTATGCCCACGGAAACCAGCCCGTTCAGCACATGATATACCTGTATAACTACGCGGGTGAACCATGGAAAACCCAGTTCCATATCAGGGAGGTGCTCGACAAGCTTTACAACTGGCTTCCCGATGGCTACTGCGGAGATGAGGATAACGGACAGACTTCAGCCTGGTATGTCTTTTCGGCACTCGGATTCTATCCTGTTACCCCGGGAACTGATGAATATGTTTTCGGATCCCCCCTGTTCAAAAAAGCCACTCTCAGCTTCGAAGACGGTAAAAAGCTGATCATCGAAGCGCCTGATAATTCGCGCGACAATGTTTACGTGGGCGGCATATCACTTAACGGCAAAAAGATTGACAGGAATTATATCAGACATTCGGAGCTTCTGTCGGGAGGAAGACTAAAGTTTGATATGCAGAACAGTCCTGATAAAACCCGGGGCACATCCGTGGAATCATATCCCTTCTCAATGAGCCGATAATAGGGGTGATTACAATTTCAGACTTATCCCCAGTTTATTAAGAAAGGCTGCAAGCCATACCATCAGTATGGCCCAGATGATCGATCCTCCGATGACTAGAGGAAGGATCTGGGATTGCTTGTAAAAAAACACCGGAAGTCCGCCCATCCAGATAAGATGATAGAGTATATTGGGCACGAGATAGGTTGTGAGTGAGTTTTCACCCGCAGGCCTGAAAAATTCAGCCCACCCGGTCTTTCCGAATACATCGGAAATCACATAAATAATTGTAAAGATCAGTATACTGATACCCGTGCAGACAAGTCCCCAGCTTGGAGTGGCCTTCATCTTCGAAAGAATGAACCATTCCCGGAGCAGAAAACCTGCAGCCAGGCTTAATACACCGGATATTACCAGGTTCCTGATCAGCTTTTTGTTGCCGGTGCCGGCATAATTCTTTAGTATAAGGCCTATAAACGTGCCTGAAATGACGATGAACGGCACATTTCCGTCGACGATCACTCCAAAAAGAGGTCTCACGGGATCAAGGAAAGCGCTTAGCCCGAGCGACGAAAGTATGTTGAGACCCAGGAATAAAGCCGCAGCTGCAGCCGTGAGGAGCAATGAATTCCTGCAGAGGATATATGTCAGTGCGGCTGCAAGGTAGCCCCAGCCAATAATCCCCAGGATACCCCACCAGCCTATTATCAGTGAGCCGTCGTTCTCGGGTTGCCCCGACTTGAATTTGAAAATCAGGATAATGAGAAGGCCGATTCCTGCAAGGCGGAATCCCGTTACGGTAAAAGGTTTTTCATCCTTGCTCCGGTAATTGTTCCACACCAGGAAGACGGCAAGGTACATCAGCAGCGCCCAGAGGTTTTTACTGATACCGGTAAGTTCAGGATTTACCCTCGAGGTGTTGAGCATCAGGATACCAATAACAAGCAGGCTGACTGTCCGGTAAACAATATGCTTGATATTGTCCGCCTGTGTCAGGCCTTTTGATATCCTGTTTGTGATAGCGAAGGGAATCGACATTCCTGCGATAAAGAGAAATCCCGGGAATACCCAGTCGGCAAGGCCCATTCCGTCGAAGTCAGCATCCGTGTGACCCATAAAAGCAGGCGCCACATCCATGTTGAGATCATTCACAAAAAGCATCAGCAGAAGGGTTAGCCCTCTCATGATGTCGATCGACAGGATACGGCTCTGGTTCGTCATAAGGTTTTGTTTAACGGGGTATAAAGATTGTAAATTTTTATTAATTCGCTTTCCTTTGTACGCCAGGCTGTATTCGATATTCGGCCTTTATTCGTCCTGTACCTGAACTTTAAGCCCTGTACCCGGAATGTCACTTCGTTTCTCAGTCTGTTTGTCTGCTAATCCCCAATTATCCTTCCTTTCCTTTTCTTCTTCCTAACCTAAACTATTTGATAATCATAATACCCTGTGAATTAAATAAATAATTGACAGAAAAGTGAAAAATCTGGCATGTAGTTTGCGTTAATAAAGTTGAAGAGCGGATCTTCGTAAAACTTGACAAAATGAAAAACTTAGTTTATACAATGATCCTCGCAGTTCTGACAATCTTCGCGACTTCAGTCCGGGCTCAGAACTACCCGAGGGAATACCTGGGGCTCCCGGGTGACAATCTCAATCTTTACGCTGTAATGGATCTGTTCCGGAATTCCGAAACACTTGAAGGATTTGAAAAAAGCCTCAACTCCCCGGATTTACGGATCAACAACCTGGATCTTAACGGAGATTATCAGGTCGATTATATAACCGTATCCGATTTCATTAATAAAAAAGTTCATACGATAGTCTTACGAGCTATTCTTGGACCAAACGATTATCAGGATGTTGCAGTTATCACTGTACAGATGCTGAAAAAGCGGAAAGTGCTTATACAACTGATCGGTGATGAAGCTCTTTATGGTCCGAATTATATAATTGAACCATTTCTGGCAAATAAACCGAAACAAAGCTTTTATGGAGGAGAACTTTACGCGGATAATTATTACACAAATAATACAATAGAGATAAACACCTATTATACTCCGGTTTACGAGTGGCCGCTTATTGTATGCATCTATGATCCTTACTACATGGGATGGCATTCACCATGGTTCTGGGGTCATTATCCTGACTGGTGGTTTCACTGGAGCCCCTGGTACTGGCATTTTTATCACGGATACCACTCATGCCGGAGCAATCATTACTATGCACACTACCATCACTGGGATTATGTCAGGTACAGTGATTATCACGACTTCTACTATAATGGCATACGCCGGTATTCGCCTCAGGTTCATAACAATATTGATGAGGGTCTTTACAATGCTACCTATTCAAAGCCTGAACTCAGGCGTGAAGGGGCAAACTATTTTACAAATACCAGGCTTACAAACCCTAACGAAAGAGGCAGGGATGGAGTAGTACCATCAAGCAGACGTGCAGCGCCTGAGGCTGCTGTAAATAGCGGGGAAGTCGGGAGAAGAACTGCTCCGGCAAGAGAATCTGTAAGATCTGCTACTGTAACAACTACAAGGAGAGAATCGGAAAGAGGATCTGCGGAGATGAGAGAATCACAAAGGAGAGAAACCGAAACAAGAGAAACCGAAACAAGGGAGGCCACAAGGAGAGCAACCGAAGCCAGAGAAGCAGAAGCCAGGGAAACCCAGAGACGGGAGACGGAGAGCAGAGAAGCCGAAGAAAGAGAGGCTCAGAGGAGAGACATGGAGAGGAGAGAAGCCGAAGCCAGGGAAGCCCAGAGAAGGGAGATAGAGAGGAGAGAAGCCGAAGCCAGGGAAGCCCAGAGAAGGGAGATAGAGAGCAGAGAAGCCGAAGCCAGGGAAGCCCAGAGACGTGAGATGGAGAGCACAGAAGCCGAAGCCAGGGAGGCCCAGAGACGTGAGATAGAGAGCAGAGAAGCCGAAGCCAGAGAAGCCCAGAGACGGGAAATGGCGAGCAGGGCAGCCGAAGCCA
>JAXDBC010000115.1:0-4283 GCA_034679225.1 Bacteroidales bacterium
AGTAAACAATACTGTAATTTCTTCCAATGTATTTCTGCCTTTATTGACTACCGGGGGAAGGAAATGAAAAAAAACAAGCAAAAGGGGAAGGGATATAAAAACCAGTACCAGGGGCAGGGGAAAGAAAAACCTGACTGCGTAATATGCCTCTGATAAATAAGCCTGCAGCACGGTATCACTAATAAGTACCTTCCTGGCAAGCAAAGGCAGAACAATTGAAAACGCAAGATAAGCCGTGACAGCGGCTATTGAGCCTGCAGCAGGCTTTTCCCCACGCTTTTCATATGCATGTATCACTTCTGCCACTATCATTGCAAGGGCAGCTGAAAGAAAGGCTCCTCCTGTCAGCCAGTACAGGACTGCCAGCAGGATCAGTCCCTTTATAATTCTTTTATATGGAGGATTATCCAGGGCCTTCTTCACATACAATACCGAGCCTGTAACGGCAATAAGCAATCCAGCCGGTCCCGAAATGTAGTAATACTGATCGCTCAGCAGTATGGCATAAATGATAGAGGGTATCCATGAAAGCGTCATCAGGCGCCGCTGACCGTAAAGCGATCCGATCAGCTGCCTGAAGGCCTGCGGAAGAAGAATAAGCAAGCCTGTCACCAACAGAGCTCCCAGCGCCGGAATATGGAAGAACTGAGTCAGAAACTCACCGGCAAAAACTGAAAACCCTCCATTTACTGAAAGGCAGTCAAGGAAATGACGCGGAATCAGCTCCAGAAGCTGAACCTGCTCTCTTTGCCATAAATGATGACGGTAAAACAGGCCGAAAAAAAGTAGCAGCCCGGAGCCGAACAACAGCAATGCCACCCTTTCAAACGTGGTTTTCTTCATCGCTTCCTTCATAGCTCATTCTTTTCATTCAAATCGTTGCCTTAACTGGGCATCCTTTTCAAGATAAAGCCTGCCTGTCATCTTTGTAACATAATCCCTGACTTCAGGGGGCAGAGCATCGTAATATAGCTTATAAATCAGGAGTCCCACGCCATTGAAAAGGTTGGAGTTCATTAGACTGATACTTTCGGAAAGCATAGCCCGGTATAATTTCTGTGATTCGAGCTTCAAACTGTCGGTCAGTTCCTTATCAGCGGCTTCCTGCCTCAGTTTCATGCTGATTATCCATTGCAGCGAATCGTTGGCGCGTTTTGTCTCTTTCCACTTCTGAAGAAGATTGTTGAGCCTTGTTCCGCTGCCCCTGCTTACCGAATCCAGGACAACCGTTAAGGTACCTGGCTCGCATACAACAACCAGGTCCTCAACAATGGAGGGGAACCTTGCGGGAATCCTGAGTATCCTGACCTCTGAGGAATCGGCAGGGATGCTGAACTCAAAGGTTCCGCCGCTGACACAGGTGGAATCAACATTACCCGTCAGCGGAGCGTCGAGGGCAACGAGATACACTTTTGATCCCTCAAAAACGGGATCCGGCACTCTTCCTTCCATCCTGAAAGCGGGAGCATTACTGCAGGCTGATAAAAGAAAACATAAAGCAACAGGTACGAGAAGTATATTTCTCATTCTTTTTTTTGTAAAACTAAGGTTAAGAATTAAAAAAAGGGGCTTCTGACCGCCCCTTTTTTACCCTACTTGCCTTTTGGTTTAAACATCCAGAACCAGGCAGTCCCCCAGTCTCCTGTAACCCCAGGCTCGGGCGAGGACAGCACAAGTTCATCTTCATCAAGTTTGAGAATATAGAAATTCTCCACTACAGCTTTATCATTGTTCGGATAGATTCCGTTAATCACGGTGGTATTGGTAGTTGTCAGTTTTCCGACATCCCATCCTTCCTTGAACACGGAAAAATCAAGGTTGAAGGTTCCCTTAACCGGACCGGCGACCGGCACCGATGCGGATTTCAGCGTCAGGTTGCGTCCTCCGTTAAGGTCGAAGACCATCTCGTCAGAGCCCACACCCTGTCCGGCAAGGTCGGCCATGCTTACAACCCACCAGCACGGGGCATAACAACCCTTGAAGCCGCCGTTGCCATATGGTCCGGGCTGATTATCGTCCCATACCCAGGTCTTGCCTGTTGACATGTTGGTAAGATATTCCCATTCAGGTTCCTGGAAAGCTGTCGGATCGGCCTTCGTAACCGTTATGATCTTCTCATCATTCACAATGCCACCTGCAGTGAGCCCTGTTATCTTGATCGTGTATGTTCCCGGAACCAGCATCCTTACCGTATCCTTCTGCTTCCTGGTCACACCCCAGCCATAATCCCACGAGAACATCACTTCCGGAGTCTGGTTGTCGAGATACAGGATGTAATCATCATTGGGATCGTTGGTTATAGTGTACTTCCATTCCGAGGCAGGCACTACAGGTCCTGCTTCCTCACGGATCTCGATGGGAGTGCATGCTCCAATCGTTAATACTGCTGCCGTGAGCAGATATAATATTCTTTTCTTCATAATTCTTCTCATTACGCATTATTTTGAACTGAACGAATAGGTCGGTGCAACTCCGGTTTCCCATCCGGGGTTCTGTTCGAGTACGCCTTCCGACAGTTGTATCTCCTGGTTGGGAATCTGGAGGAAGCCTCCTGTTTCAGGACGGAAATCGACACCTTTCTTAACACCCCATACTCCGTTGTTTATAGTGGCTACACCGTTCTGACTTTCAAGAATAGCCTCAACCTCACTAAGATTGCTTTTGCCTGCCCATCGGAGGAGGTCATAGTACCTGACTCCCTCGAATGCCAGTTCATACCTTCTTTCAGCCTTAAGGGCATCAAGAGAGTATGCAGAAAGCGGCGGAAGCGAAGGAACCATATCTCCCGAGACGGGATCTTCCACGTCAACATTTGAACGGGCCCTTACCTGGTTGATCCCGTCGACGGTCTCGGTGAGTTCCGAATGCATCAGCAGAACGTCGGCAAAGCGGATTAGAACAATATCCTGCATGTTGTCGAGCTGGAAGTTCCTGGTGGCATTATACAGGAAGACACTGTAATTGCTCCACTCATCATCCCTGTTTAGGTTGATAGGCCTGTATTTCTTCTGCCAGTATCCCGTTTCATCCATCTGCTTGTCATGAAAGTCGGTACCGAGGCCATAACTTGCATCTATACCTTCCGAAGCATCGTCAACCTTGCAGATCGATCCCCTCTTGCGGATATCATTATCGGGCCATGCATCCCACAGTTTCTTGTTTACAGTACCCATTCCCCAGCCTTCTCCCATGGTACCCTTGTACGAATAGGATCTCCATCCGAAGAACAGGTTCATCTGGTTGCTGTAGTAAATACTGGTACCCCAATCGGCAAATGTCGAGAACTTGAGGGCAAACATGGTTTCCTTATTGTTTCCCTCCTCACCGTACCATGAAAGGTCGTTGTCGACAGCGAACTTGTAGGGCTTGTCCGAATTGTCCTCATTGGCCAAAGCATATGGCCACAGATTCCTGAATTCAGGCATAAGCTGGTAGCCGCTGTTGGCGATACAGTCTTCAAGCCAGGTAATAACCTGGCCCTTATTGATTGAGCCACCCTCAACAAGCGGTAGTTCAGCTGTTTCATAATAACCGGTGTAGAAAAGGAAAACCCTTGCCATCAGAGCTTCAGCCGACCATTTATTGGCCCTGCCAAGATCCGAAACCGCCCACGGTGTTGAGGGGAAAGCTTCGATAGCCGCCTTAAGATCACTTGCTATCTGGGCATAGGTCTCGGCAGCCGGGGCTTTGGGTAGGTTCTGGGGTTTGGTCTCAAGTATGAGCGGAACCTCTCCGAACAACCTTGAAAGATCGAAATAGAACATTGCTCTCAGGAACCTTGCCTGTCCTTCAATATTGCCTTTTGCAGCAGCGCTCGGCCATGCCGGTTTGTCAATGTTCTCAAGAAGCATGTTGCAGCGGAAGATACCGCGGTAGTAACGTATCCAGGCGCCAAGGTACATATCCTGACCGTCGATCTTAAAGTCGCAGATAGCCCTTGGAGTAAGGTCGTTGTCACCGCCTCCGCCAAAACGATCATCAGACATCAGTTCCGAAATCGCAAAGGGATAAGCGTTCAGAATTGAACCGCTGGGAACCGATACCAGGGTGACATATGCCGCAGTTAGCGCCTGATCCATGTCAGTGGTCGTCTGATAATAGTCGGTGTTGGTCTTTGATGTAAGGGGATCCGTGTCGAGGAAACTCTCCGTACACCCTGCAAATAATGCTGTTGTCAGCAGTAAAATAAATATCTTTTTCATCCGAATATAATTTATTTTAATGGTCGGATGGAACCGCACATGATTGAATTTTATATACATAAGTGTCTGTGTATGAAATAC
>JAXDBC010000116.1:0-3929 GCA_034679225.1 Bacteroidales bacterium
CCGTCACACCAGCGGTAGACTTCCACTGCAAGCGTGTTTTCCCCTTTCCTGAGAAAAGGTGTTATATTGAACTCGGCCGGCATTTTGCTGTCCTCACTGTAACCAACCAGTTCCTCGTTAACCCAGACATAGAATGCCGAACTTACCGCGCCGAACTGGAGAAAAACCTCCTTGTCTTTCCATTCTTTAGGGATGGTGAATGTCCTTTTATATGAGCCTACCGGGTTCCAGGAATGAGGTATAAATGGCGGATTCTTCTCAAAACCGAAGCCTGTATTGACATAGATCGGCACATCATATCCTTTCAGCTGCCAGTTCGAAGGTACTTCAATATCGTCCCAGTCGCGTGTATCATAATCATCCTTGAAAAACCAGTAAGGCCTTTCGGCAGGGGTCTTCACACAGTTGAACTTCCAGATACCGTCGAGCGAAATATAGTTGGGCGACTGGGTTTTATCGGAGGTCAAAGCAGCCTGTTCATCAACATGGCTGATCATTGTAGCATGCGGTGCCTCGCGGTTGATATTGAACACCCCGGTGTTTTCCCAGTCACGGGGCTCCTTCTCGGTAAATGCCACTCCCTCATATTTGCTGTATCGCTTGCAGGCTGTGAACAGCAACAACAGAATGGTCAGACAGTAAAGAAATCTCTTCATAAATAAATATTTTAAGTTTATAATGATTTGCATGATACAAAATCAGAACAGTCCCGTAATTCTGCCTGTCTCGTCAATATCTATATTTTCAGCCGAGGGAGAAGCCGGCAAGCCGGGCATTCTCATGATGGTTCCCGCTATCGGGACAATAAAACCGGCTCCGGATGACAGTTCAATCTCCCTGATCTTTATGGTGAATCCCTGCGGACGGCCCCTCATATTCTGATCGTCGGAAAGTGATTTCTGTGTTTTTGCTATACACACTGCCAGGTTTCCCAATCCGAGCTTTTCGATTTTGTCGAGCTGGTTTTTGGCTTTTACCGTGTATTCAACATGATTGGCGCCGTACATTTTGGTGCATATAGTCTCTATCTTCTTCTCAAGAGGCCAGTCAAGCTCGTAAAGCGGTATAAAGCTGCCGGCGCAATCCGAGATCTCCTCAATCACCTTGTTGGCCAGATCGATGGCGCCCTCTCCACCTTTTGCCCACGACTCGTTAACTGCTACTTTAAGGTTTCTCTTTGTGCAGTGCTTAACCAGAATATCCAGTTCAGCGTCGGTATCAGTACCGAACCTGTTGATGGCAATCACCGGCCTGAAACCGAAATACCTCATATTCTCAATATGCTTGTCGAGATTGTCAACTCCCCTGATAAGGGCCTCGAGGTCCTCATTGTCAAGAGATGACAGTTTGGCCCCGCCATGATATTTCAGCGCCCTGACGGTAGCCACAATAACAACGGCAGAGGTCTTTAGTTTTGCAGCCCGCGATTTGATATCGAAGAATTTCTCCGCACCCAGTTCACTGGCAAAACCGGCTTCTGTGACAACATAATCGCTTAGCGAAAGACCCATCTTCGTGGCTATTATTGTATTGGTACCCTGAGCAATGTTTGCAAATGGCCCTCCGTGAATAATCGCAGGTGTTCCTTCAAGGGTCTGAACCAGATTAGGTTTGATAGCCTCCTTGAGAAGAGCTGCCATGGCGCCGTTTGCCTTCAGGTCGCGGGCAAAAACGGGTTTGTCGTCAAAAGTATAGCCTACAAATATATTCCCAAGCCTTTCCTTCAGGTTCATAAGATCGCTCGACATGCAAAGGGTGGCCATCACTTCCGAGGCAGCGGTGATCTCAAAACCCGACTGGCGCGGAACACCTTCCGTGGTGCCTCCCAGCCCTATCACAATGTCTCTCAGGGATCTCTCATTCATATCCATAACCCGTTTCCATTCAACCGTCCTTGGATCGATTCTCAGATTATCGTCCGATTTCTTCAACTGGATATTATTGTCGATCAGCGCTGCAAGAAGATTGTGAGCCTTCTCCACCGCTGAGATATCACCTGTGAAATGCAGGTTTATATCTTCCATGGGTATTACCTGTGAATAACCGCCGCCGGCTGCACCACCCTTGATGCCGAACACGGGGCCAAGAGAGGGTTCACGCAGAACTACAGTGGCCTTCTTTCCTATCCTGTTTAAAGCCTGGGCAAGGCCGATGGATGTGGTAGTTTTGCCTTCCCCTGCAGGAGTCGGCGTAATTGCAGTAACCAGGATAAGCTTGCTTTTCCTGATACGCTTCTCGTCAATGAAATGCAAGGGGATCTTTGCCTTGTATTTACCATACAACTCGAGTTCTTCCGGAGGAATACCCAATAAGGCAGCAACTTCAACTATAGGTTTTATAGCTGCTTCCTGAGCGATTTCTATATCCTTCTTCATATTCGATGATCTTAATAATGTTTGGGAAAGATAAGAAACTTTCGCCTAACGCCAAAGAGTCACACCGACTTATGAATGAAGATTTATTTCAACTATGATATAGGCAGTTTCCTCATTTTTTCGTATTTTTAAGATCATTATTACAAATACCCGATGAATTTATGGAAGAAGAGATAAGATCATTTTACAGAGAGTACAGAGAAGGTCGCCTGACAAGACGCGGTTTCCTGAAAAAGCTTAGCCTTGTGACCGGAAGCGCTGCCGCTGCAGCAGCTTTGTTGCCCGTGATAGAAAGCAATGAATTAATGGCCGCAAAAGAAGCCGGAAAAAATCAAGCCCTGGTAACCGAATTCGTAAATTATCCGGCTGCCACCGGAAATATGAAGGCATTCATGGCCAGACCGAAGAAAGGGAAGAAATTCCCCGCGGTAATTGTAATTCACGAGAACCGGGGCCTGGTGCCGCATATCCGGGATGTGACCAGGAGAATGGCTGACGAAGGCTTCCTCGCACTGGCTCCCGATGCCCTGTCGCCCGTGGGCGGAACACCCGACGACACCTCCAATGTCAGGGAACTGTTCGGCAAATTGAACAACGACGAGACCACAAAAAATTTCGTGGCTGCAGTGAAATACCTCAAGACCCACCCCAAATCGAACGGCAAGGTAGGCTGCACGGGATTCTGCTGGGGCGGAGCCATGACCAACAACGTGGCAGTCAACTCTCCCGACCTGAACGCGGCAGTGCCTTATTACGGAAGAACACCGGCACCTGAAGACGTTGAAAAGATCAAAGCACCCGTGATAGCTCACTTTGCCGGCAACGATCCGGGTATTAATGCCGGAATACCGGCATTCGAGGAGGCCCTTAAAAAATACAACAAGGAATACCAGATCTTTATGTACGAGGGAGCCTCACATGCCTTCAACAACGACAGCAATCCGGAACGGTATAACGAACAGGCTGCCAAACTTGCATGGGAAAGAACCGTTAATTTCTTCAGGGAGAAACTTAAATAGGCCCCGACAGTAAAGGAATATCCAGTCTGATAACGAAAGCGGTTCAAGGGGATTGATACTGACAGCTAAAGACTGGTTTTAAGAAGCATTTTGCTCATTCCAGATCCCTCCTATTGCATCGACAAAGGGTTTGCAATGATGGAAAAATGCCTTATAACCTTCACAAATGTAATTGAGGCCGGGTTCTCCATCGGGTGTCTTTATGAACCTGTTCCTGGGACATTCCCCGTTGCACATGGATCTCACATCACACTCCAGGCAGTAACGAGGAAGCGTAAGCGACTTCAGCATTCCGAATTCCTTCTGCCTGTCGCTGTCGAGAAATTCCGCGATCGTACCATCCGAGATATTTCCAACAAGATGCTCCTTGTCAACATAATGATCGCATGAATAGAAATCCCCGTTTAGCTCAACAACAGGCACTCCTCCGCAGTTCTCCCTGAAAATACACAATGTGTGCTTCTGACCAAATGCCGTACGGGCAGCCTCCTCAATAATCTGAATCTTTATTTTGCCAATATCCTTTTCAAGCCAT
>JAXDBC010000117.1:0-8676 GCA_034679225.1 Bacteroidales bacterium
ACCAATTACCGGAAGATCTGATCGCAATGGATATACGCCAGGCAATTCATTACCTTGGAGAGATTACCGGTGAAATTACATCAGATGAGATACTTGGAAATATTTTCAGAAATTTCTGTATAGGAAAATAGGATCCGTCATCTGGAATCCTCCCTGACTCTGGCACTTCAACTAAAAATAATGAAAGATGCGGCAGGTTTATTCCATGCCGCATCTTGCAATACTCAGTTTTTTTTAATATCTTAATAGTTTATTCCAAACCCAAAAACGTATTTGTTTCCCTCGGCATTGGTATAGGCGTAATCAAAATCTTCAGCATAGCCCGGTACGTCCGACGCGTTTTTCTCAACTGCTTCCTGGTCTTTGGGGATTGTGAGAGGCAGTTTCCCTACTGGCCTGAAGCGACCGTAAACAACATCCAGGAGTGCTTCGCCCTTTATGCCGAAGGTTGCCAGAACTGCCGAGGCCTTAGGCTCTATCTCATTAATAACCCAGGGATTTACCAGGTTGATGATAAGCACGGTAGGCACTTGCGATTCGATCAACCTGATTCTTGCAACATCAATCCCGGTATCCTTGTTAAGGCTTATGGACATGCCCTTTTCGGCAGATATCTGGAATGCGGATGGCATCACCCATACAAGTGCAGCCTCGGCTTCCTGGGGTTTGTCAACCACCTGAACCGATTTTCCGACCAGTTCCCTGAAAGCTGCAGTTGTTGCTTCACTTCTGTTACCATCGAAAATTTCAATGTAAACCTTCTTGTTTTCAGCAAGAGGAAGAATACCTGAGTTGCGGAGAAGTACCACCGATTTTCTGTGGGCTTCATCAGCCAGGGCCTGAGATTCCGGATCTTTGGCAACTCTCTGTGCTTCTTCCGGATCCACATAGGGGTTTTCAAACAATCCAAGAGCGAAGACCTCTTTCAGCAATGCCTCCACTGCAGGAATCAGTTCTTCCTCGGTAAGTAAACCGGTTTTTACAGCATTGATAAGACCCGTTGGATCATTATAGTCGGAGAAGATTGCCGATCCTGCTTTTACAGCTTTGGCATAACGCTCTTCAAGCGACAGGTCTGCTACTCCCCAGGCGGTATTGCTAAGAATTCCGCTGTCGGTATTTACATATCCCGAGAATCCCAGTTCCCTTGCAAGATCACCAATGATGCCCTTGTTGTAGGCTCCGGCCACCGATTCAAACAGTGTACCCTTGTACTGAGGAACAGACATCTCATCGTAGGGACGGTTGTAATAACTCATGAGCGAGCTGACACCGGCATCGAACGCGGCCTGAAAGGGAGGAAGGTGATATTTGAATAGACTGCCTTCAGTGGGATAAACTGCCCACTGACCTTCAACGAAATGAGGGTCAAGCCCGAGGTAAACCGGACCGTCGCCGGGGAAGTGCTTGATGGTATGAACGACTGATTCATTGTTGATTGTCTTACCCTGAAATCCACGCACCAGCGCATAGCTGTATCTGGCACCAAGGTCAGGACTTTCACCGAAAGTGCCGCTGATCCGGCGCCATCTGGGCTCCGTGGCAACATCTATCTGGTAACCGTATATCTTTCTTATACCGCTTGCTCTCCATTCCTCGCGGGCAATTTCAGCGAATTTCCTTATCATCGATGAATCGTCGGCGGCAGCAAATCCGAGTGTACCCGGCCAGAGCGAAAACTGTCCGCTGGCCTCGGAGATGCCGAATTCGATGTTGCCTGCATGATTCCTCGGGTTCGAGGTGAATACTATCGGTATGCCCAGTCGTGTTTGCTCCGCAAGTTCCTGGTATTTATTGTTTCGGGATGCAAGTCCGGAGGCGGGAATATTGTCGCGGATAATAAGAAAATGCAGATGCCGGTTATTTACATAATCGATCGAAGCCGGAAACGGATCCTCGGGTATGATCTTAGCGGCATCGGCGGCAGGTTCGGGGCCGACATTGCCGAATGGCCCGCCGCGGCCTAACCTGCGTTCGGAACTGATGTGCATCAGTCCGGCTTTTTCCTCGAGAGTCATCTTTGATGCCAGATCGGCTGCACGTTCTTCGGCTGTAAGCCGCCAGTCTTCGTATGGATCAAGTTTGCCATTCTTGTTGTGGTCCTTGAATTTAAGTCCTCCCTTGTTAATTATTTCAAGGGTGCGTGTGTCAAGTTCAGGCTGTTTGGTTTTATTTGCTCCGCCACAGGAATAAAGGAGAAAAATCAGCGAAAGACCTGAAATCAGAAAATAGGTGGTTTTGTTCATCATAATATAATTTTGATTCTAAAGGTATTATATCTGCCCCGCTTATACGGGGTAAGTGTGTATGCTATGGATGCTTGTAAACGCCCCTGTATTTCCTTGAAAGCATTGAGGATGCTTCTGGATTGCCAATGATCTCGTTCTTTTCATCATCCCATCTCACAACACTTTGCGTATATAATGAGATCATGGCAAGCTGCACCGTTGCCGTTGACCTGAAAGCATCTTCGGGAGTGCAGCTGATAATGCTTTTATCCTTGTTCCTCAGGGCTTTTATGAAGTTTTCAACATGATTTTCCTGCATGAGAGGTGCAGGAACAGGAATATCCTCCCTGACGGCATTCCTTCCGGTAGGGAAAATAATCACTTTTGAGTCTTCCACGAAAATAGTTCCCTTGTCTCCATAGAGAAATATCCCGTTGTTGAACTCCCTTGTCACATCTCCGTTTCCCCAGAGCCTGTGCTGCCAGAATACGGGAGCCTTTCTGAATCCGAATTTTACGTTCAGGGTGTCGGGGGAGGTGATCTGACCTTTCAAAGCCAGAATCCCGCCCGTGGCATATATGTCGTCGGGCATCCCCTCACCCATCATTTTTCGTATTATGTCAATATGATGTATCCCCCAGTCGACCAGATGCCCATTGCCGTATTCCTTCTCAAGTCTCCACGACTTATGGCCGATACTTGGACGGTAATCGAGTTTGGGGGCAGGTCCGCACCACTCCTCCCAGTCGAGTGAGGCAGGCGGCTCCTGAATCTTTGTGTCCTGTGGCCCGGGGTTATAATGGATCTGGGCAACTACCTGATGAATGTCTCCTATCTTTCCTTCCTTGATCAGCTCCGCGGCTTTCTGATATGATAATGCCTGGCGGCGCTGGAAACCGATCTGAACTATATTCCCGGCCTCGCGTGCAGCCTTTACCATTGCAAGTCCTTCAGCAATATCGTATGCAAGTGGTTTCTCGCAGTAAATGTGCAGGCCCTTCTTACAGGCTGCAATGAACTGCAAGGCATGCCAGTGAGGTATTGTGCCGATTATCACGGCATCAAGACCTTTCACATCGAGAAGCTCCGGATAATACTTGAATGTCTGTGGCCTGAAGCCCTGAAGTTTTTCCAGTTCCAGGGCACTTGAGGACAGATGCTCTGAGTCGACATCACAGACTGCTGCAATTTCAACGCCTCCTGCTTTGATAGCGGCTACTGCATCGACCATTCCGTACCAGCCGGAACCAATGAGTCCCAGTTTTAACTTCCTTGCCTGTGACGACTCCGGGAAGTATAGCGAACTTGCCAGGGCAGCTGAACCGAACGATGCCATTTCAATGAATTTTCTTCTCTTCATAATTTGGACATGAAAGGGTAAAGGCTTAAATATATTAATTTTTTCTACATTTACTGCATGAAGCAGACTCTTCTGTATACTGATGCACTTAAGCTGAAGAGACCCGATGCCTTTCATGTAATGCTGAAGCCGTCCGGTTCTGCATGTAATCTGAATTGCACTTACTGTTATTACCTGGAGAAGAGCAAACTATATGAAAAAAATCCCGGATCCGGGATGAGAATGAGTGATGAGCTTCTTGAGATTTTCACGAGACAATTCATCGATGCTCATCAGGTGCCGGTAGTTACATTCACCTGGCAGGGAGGGGAACCGACTCTTATGGGCCTCGACTTTTACCGCAGGGCGGTGGATCTGCAAAAGAAATATGCAGGCGGCAAGAAGATAGAGAACTCATTCCAGACCAACGGGACCAGGCTGGATGATGACTGGTGCCGTTTCTTTAAAGATAATAATTTTCTTGTTGGGATTTCAATTGACGGCGAAGAACACAATCACAACCATTTCCGGAGAACCAGATCGGACAGACCCACTTTTGATAAGGTAATGAAGGGAATAGAGTTGCTACATAAGCACGGTGTGGAATTCAATACACTGAGCGTTGTCAATAGTTACAATGTTCATTTCGCTGCTGAGACATACCGATTCCTTAAAAGGACAGGAAGCGGCTTCATACAGTTTCTGCCGGTAGTGGAATTTGAAAATGAGCATAATACACCTGGAGATCTGAGACTTATTGCCCCAATTCATCAAGACCGTCCCAGGGTGGCTCCTTTTTCAGTACCCCCTGCTCAGTACGGAAAGTTCCTGATCACCATTTTTGATGAGTGGGTGCGAAACGATGTTGCCAGGTACTATGTTCAGATATTCGATGCGGCCCTTGCCAATTATGCCGGGGAAAATCCCGGATTATGCGTCTTTAACGACACCTGCGGCGATGCTCTCGTGATGGAGCATAACGGCGATGTTTATTCATGCGACCATTTTGTTTATCCCGAATATTTCCTGGGTAACATACTGGATACCCCGCTGATTGAGCTCGCGAAATCGCAGAGTCAGTTTGATTTCGGGGTGGACAAGCGGAATAAGCTTCCCCGCTATTGCCTTAAATGTGATCTGAGGTACTTCTGTCACGGCGAATGCCCCAAACACAGGTTTCTGACCACGCCCGAAGGTGAACCCGGACTGAATTATCTGTGTGAGGGATACAAGCTCTTCTTCCGGCACGCGGAACCCTATATGAAATTTATGGCAGAAGAGCTTGAAAACAAGCGAGCTCCCGCCAATGTTATGACCTGGATAAGGAACAGGGAGAACCAGGTTGTCAGGCCCACCGTTCCCGGCCGTAATGAGCCCTGCCCATGCGGATCGGGAAAGAAATTCAAGAACTGCTGCATGGGCTTGCCCATTTACAGGAACTTAGGATAGTCTTGCAGGTCTTGCAGGTCTCTTTGACAACTACTGAAAGAATACAGCTGAATGATTTATCAGTTGGGAAGAAAACTTCGCGCTAGTTCTTCGCTGTCACCGTATTTAAGCATAAGCTTTTCGAGGCGTTTGTGAAGCTTCTTCCTGATACGTGCATATGACGGATCGTTATACATGTTCTTCATTTCGAGCGGATCGGCAAGCCTGTCGTACAACTCCCATTCGTCGATATCGTAGTAGTAATGAATAAGTTTATAGCGCTGGGTGCTCATTCCGTAATGACGCTTTACCATGTGCGATCCGGGATATTCATAATAATGGTAGTAATGTTCCTTTCTCCAGTTGCCCGGTGTTTTGCCTTTAAGGATGGGAAGCATACTCCTCCCCTGCATATCGGAAGGCACTTCGACTCCGGCAATTTCGAGGAATGTTTCGGGAAGATCGATATTTGAAACTATGTCTCCGTTTACGGTACCGGGCTTTGTCACCCCCGGCCAGCTAATAAGAAGGGGTGTCCGGTACGATTCCTCGAACATGAATCTCTTGTCGAACCATCCGTGCTCGCCGAGATAGAATCCCTGATCGGAGGAGTAGATCACCACCGTGTTTTTGTCGAGACCGCTTTCCTTAAGATAATCGAGTACCTCTCCCACGCTCTTGTCAACTGCTGCAATGCACGCGAGATAATCCTGCAGGTAACGCTGGTACTTGAATCTGACAAGTTCATCTCCGGATAAGTCTGATGCATAGAACTTTCTGATTATTGGATTGTACACCGAGTCCCATTCAGCCATCTGTGAGGGATCGAGCCTGTTAAGGCCGGTATTCTTCATTTTCGATCTGTCGCGGTAAAGCTTCAAATCCTCTTCCAGCCTCATTGTTTTTGAGATTGTCATGTCCTGAGTGAGTTCAGCCTTACCCCTGTTTGAGTAATCGTCAAAGAGGGTTGGCGGTTCAGGAAATGTAATGTCTGTGTAAAGAGTCAGTTCATTTGGGCCGGGCTGCCAATCCCTGTGGGGAGCCTTATGGTGCATCATCAGCATGAAGGGTTTTCCCGAGTCTTTTGCATCTTCAAGCCACTCGATGCATTTATCCGTTATAAGCTCCGTTACGTATCCCTTTTCGGTATGCCTTCCCTGGCTTGTGATGAATTCGGGATTGTAGTAACTCCCCTGCCCGGGAAGTATTTCCCAGTGGTCAAATCCTGTCGGATCAGAGCCAAGATGCCATTTTCCGATCATTGCCGTTGAATAGCCGGCCTTCTGCAGAAGCTTGGGAAATGTCTGCTGAGAACCGTCGAAAGGCCCCTGCCCTTCGTTTTTCACAAAACCATTGAGGTGACTGTATTTGCCCGTAAGGATCACTGCCCTGCATGGACCTGATATCGAATTGGTTACCAGACAACGGTCAAATCTGATGCCTTCCCTGGCTATCCTGTCGATATTTGGAGTGGCTGCCAGGTACTTCAATGCTCCTCCATAGGCACTTATTGCCTGGTAGGCATGGTCGTCGGACATGATATAAATTATATTCGGACGCTGCTGCCCGTTCTGTGCTGATAACTGATGACAACACAGGGCAGCCATTCCGATCAATGTAGTGAGTTTTAGGTCGGGTTGCATGTTTATCTGGTTTGTTTAATTTAATGTTCCTTTTTTTAATCCTCCCTTTGACCGCCATTTCAGTGCTATTGCAGTTCAGCTTCTTTCCATGCCGGATTGGGGATCATCATCTGTGCATCGTGCTTTTCCCTCCAGTTAGTGAGAAGTTTATACAGTTTTTTGGTCTTAGCGGGTAGCCTTCCTGAAATATCAGTTGTTTCTGAGAGATCTGATTCAAGGTCATATAGCTCCTGCCTTTCCTTTTCAAAGTTGTAAATAAGTTTATATTTTCCAAGCCTTACAGCGCTTCCCGGCCATGCTCCCTGGTTTGAATAATGCGGATAGTGCCAGAAAAGAGGACGTTTTTTCAGCCTGTCGCTCTTGAAAAGCGGAACAAGACTGACACCTTCAATTAAGGGATTATCGGAAGAACCGGTAAGCTCTGTTATGGTAGGAAACAAATCGATGGTTGCTGCCAGGGTGTTCCTAATGGTACCAGGTTCGGCAAAACCCGGGTATTTGATGATCAGAGGTACCCTGATCCCTCCCTCATATAGCCAACCTTTTCCTGCACGCAGCGGATAATTGCACGTGGGTGAACCTTCGGAGGTTGAAAGACCTCCGTTGTCGGAGGTAAATATTATAATGGTATTGTCGTCGAGATTCAATTCACCAAGTCTTTTAACAAGCCTTCCAATATTCTCATCCACGCTGTAAATCATGGCCGCGTAAACAGGATTACTCTGAATTATCCGTTCCCTGAAATTATCGCTCATCGATTCATCGATCCATTCCCTGTCGCGTGTAAAGGCTTCAGCATCTGTAATCCCCATGGAATCGGCTTTCATGGTGAATTTTCTGATATGCTCCTCCTTTGCCTGCATCGGGTTATGGACTGCATAGTATGAAAGAAAGACGAAGAAAGGCTTGCCGGATGAGCTTTCAATAAATTTGATCGCTTCATCGGTTTGCCGGTCGGTAAGGTATTCTCCCTCCGGCCCGTCAGCCAGGCGCGGATTCCCGTATGGGGAAAAAAACCCGTTTGATGTCTTGCTCCGGTTAGGTTGTCCGGCGGCATGACCTCCGCTGTTGACATCAAAACCCTGGAACTCGGGCCAGAATTCCTCGCCGGCGCCAAGATGCCATTTCCCGCTTATCATTGTGGCATATCCATTGTTTTTCAGAGTCTCCGCGATGCTTATCTCCTCTTTTTCAAGCTGAAGCCTGAACGGAATGGCAAGAAGCCTGTCTTCGGGTGAACCTTGTTTTGTTGCCTGCCTGCCCGGGATCCAGTCTGTGATGCCGGTACTGACCGGATACCTGCCTGTCATCAGTGCTGCCCTGGTTGGCGAAGAGACCGGACACGAAGCGTATGCGTTGGTAAACCTTATTCCCTGGGCTGCCAGCCTGTCAATATTTGGTGTTTCATAAAACCTGCTGCCATAGCACGCGAGATCGGTGTAGCCGAAATCATCGAGAAGAATGAGAATGACATTGGGCTTCCGGGCTGTCTGTAAATCCGCTTCGCTTGCAGCCAGTGAAGGCGACAGGGCAAGAAATCCCGTGGAAAGTATGGTTGTGATACCTGCCTGTCTGGTATATGATTTCATAATGACCTTATTGAATTCAGAAGATCTGTTAATTCCTTAACAATAGCAGGATTATCGCCTGCTACATTATTTCTTTCACCGGGATCGTTTCCGAGATTATAAAGCTGGTATTCGGGATCATTGCCCGTTTCCGTATTGGTGTTGACCTGTATCTTAGGGCCTTGTCCGGGTAGAATAAGCTTCCATTCGTTTTTCACGATAGAAAGTTTGTTTCGTCCGGTCTGCTCCACAACCCAATCCCTGCCGGTTTTTGTTTTTCCGATCAGTACATCCATGTAATTCCGGCTGTCGGGACCCCCGCCCTCGGGAACTGAAGCTCCTGCAATACCTGCAAGTGATGCCAACAGATCGATCTGGCTGAACAGGGCATCCGATACTCCTTTTTTGATAGTCCCTTTCCATGATGATATGAATACAACCCTGGTTCCACCCTCAAAAGCGCTGTATTT
>JAXDBC010000118.1:0-7832 GCA_034679225.1 Bacteroidales bacterium
TGTTGTCCGTATTATCCCTGATATAGGAATCGAACAGCCTTATGGCAGGTGCATACTTTTCCTTGTTGAAAAGATCCATGGCTCTGCCGAAATCGGACCTATGGTCTTCACCGGAGAATGCAGCCTGCGGAAATGCCTGCGCGGCAGCAACAAAAAAAAGATTAAATATTAAGAGTAGCTTTTTAATGTTCATAACTTACGCTTTTTAGCCTTCCATACACGAAATCCATTAGGAACCGGAAAAACTCCCGACCCGATAACTATTTAATAATAAATAACATAAATCCAATACAGATTATGCTTAGCACAGGCAAAAATACAATTATAAAACGGTGGCTTCAGGCCTTTATTACTGATTTTATCAACATATAAATGTTATTTATCAATTCTTTGCTTTCTTTACAGAATCAACAAAACGTGATGCAGGAAACTCATTCATCCGATAAAATTATCGAACTTACAAACTGCAACATCTGGCAGCAGGATCATCTGGTACTGACCGATGTCAGCCTGGATGTGCGAACAGGTGAATTCGTATATCTGGTGGGAAAAGTAGGAAGCGGAAAAACTAGTCTGATAAAAACCCTGAATGTACAACTGCCATTGAAGGAAGGCACGGGAATGGTTGCAGGCTACAGTCTTTCGGAAATAAGGCCAAAGGAGATCCCTTACCTCAGAAGAAAAATAGGAATAGTATTCCAGGACTTCCAGCTGCTGATCGACAGAACGGTAAACGAAAACCTGGAATTCGTCCTGAGGGCTACAGGCTGGAAAAACAGGGAAGACATTGACAAGAGGATCAATGAGGTTCTAGAAAAAGTTGGGTTAAACCTCAAGGGCTACAAGATGCCCCATCAGCTCTCCGGCGGTGAGCAGCAAAGGGTGGTAATAGGCAGGGCCCTGCTCAACAACCCGGAAATAATCCTTGCCGATGAACCAACCGGAAACCTCGATCCCGAGACTTCCGAAGGAATCATTCGTCTCCTGAGGGACATCAGCAAAACCGGAAGAGCAGTGATAATCGCCACCCATAATTATACCATTGTCAAGAAATTCAGCGCCAGGACCATCAAATGTGAAAACGGCAGGATAGTTGAGGTGCGCGATGACGAAGAGATTGAGTTTGAACATCTCTGACCTGAGCCTGAATATCAGGGAGAATCTATCTTTTCATGTAGTCATCGTACAATACCTGCAGGAATGCCTTCCCAAGCCTGAGATCGCGTTCGGGATCAGGGCCTTCACTCACGACAGGTTCTCCAAGCTTGTGATCATAGATTACCTTTGTACTGTCGGTGATAAATCCAAATCCTTCATTATATACATAAAAAGCAAACTCTGGGGATCCTTCGGAAAGGAAATCCTTTGAGAAGGGGAATTCCACGCTGAGTCCCATCTGATTTGCCAGCACGAGAGGAATGTCAGCCTGCGAACCAATCCTGTCAATTCTCGAGCCCGGATCCCGAACAGCGCCTCCGAGCCAGAGCATGGGGATTTTAAAAACATTCTCAGAATACACCATGTCTTCCGGAAGACTCAGCCTGCAATGATCGGCCACCAGGATCACGAGTGTCCTGTCCCACCATTCACTGGTTTTTGCCCATTCAATGAAGCTTCCCAGCGACCTGTCAGTATAGTACACTGAATTCCTGAAGCGGTCGAGGTCTTCACTGCCTTCAAAGACGGGCTCCATGGGGACATCGAAAGGTTCATGGCTCGATAGAGTCAGGACTACCCTGAAAAAGGGTTCATCCATTACCGACATAGAATCGCGGAGGGTATTGAACAGGACATGGTCATGTACACCCCACTTCGAATTGTAGTCGTCCCGCGAAAAATCCTCCATGGTTACTATCTGCCCGAATCCTGAGTTTATAAGATAGGAATTGATGTTGGCAAAGTTTATGTCTCCTCCATACCAGAACGAACTTTTGTACCCGTTTTCATTGAGTATCCTTACCAGGCCCGGCATAGCCTGTGTTTTCCTAGGTTCCTTTATCACCGACACTGCCGGCTGAGCCGGATAGCCGCTTAAAATGGCAGGAAGAGCCTTGTCTGTCCGGTTGCCCGATGCATAGAATCTTGTGAATAGCAATCCCTCGCCCGACAAACTGTTCAGATTGGGCGTGGTGGCAGTGTCGCCTCCCAGGGGTCCTACCAGGAAATTCCCGAAACTCTCAAGGATCACCACAAGAATATTAGGCCGTTTCGTGTTGAGAACGATTACGGGATCCGCGGTTTTTGCGACAAGCGAATCCCTGATTGCAACCGACCTGTCAAGGTCGCCAAAGGAATAGGGATTGACAGAAGGTTTCCTGTTGAACCATGAACTTCCAACATTCCATACCACGTTCACGGCGCTGTGATTGGCAAACATATTGTCGCAAAAGTACACGGAACCGGCATTGATGGGAGCAAGCCCCACTCCTCCCCTAATGGGTATTATCAGCGATCCCAGAAGCACCAGGAATGCAATGGTGACGGGGATACTGCAACGTGTAATTCCCTTGTCGGAAAAGTGCTTGTCGATGAATTTATTGTACAGGCAGCCGGATGAAACTGTTAATAAAATAACAAGAACGGCCAATCCGGCTATCTGAAGGTTCGATACTGAAGCGGCAGCTTCACCGGGATTGTCAAGATAAATCAGGGGAGTGTAGTCCATCCTGAATCCCCAGTAAGAGTAGAGAAAAATGTCCGCGATAACAATAACTGAGGAAAGCAGGAGAAACAGCCAGGTGTAGGCTCTCATGAAATGCCTGAACCATTCTCCCCTTATCCATATTGAAGGCAGAAGAACAAGCATTGGAACAGCCATAATATATGCAGTGGCTGAAATATCCAGTTTCAGGCCCTTGCTAAAAGTCCCGGCAAGAATTTTCAGCCCAAGCTCTGAAGAATTGCCGTAATGTCCGATAAGAAACAGCAGTCTGGCGACAAAGAAAAAGAGCAGCCAGAAAAAGGCATACAGGAACAGGGATTTTAGCTTGTCTTTCATTTCTTTGAAAAACTTAAGTACCTTGATCTGCCTGAAGTCACAAAAAACAGAACCAGTGACAATGTAATAATGATCATCCCCGCGAATGTAAGCATCTCCGGATGTTCACCCGGAACGAGCAGCCAGCTGAGAATCGCGCCCACAACCGGAATTATGAATTTCCACAGGTTAAGTTCCGAAACCTTTACGCCGGGCCGCTGAAGAAGCTTAAACCAAAGCGAGAATGCAAAAGCCGACATAAAACTGAGCCATGCAAGATCGGCCCAGTACAGGAAAGGTCTGTGAACCCTTACCGTGCCTTCAATGGGAATGGAAGCAAGGTAAAGGATCAGTCCTCCTATGCCAAGCGAAAATGAACTCAGTACAACAGGGTTCATTCCCCTGCTTTTCAATGAAACGATCACATTGCTTACGGCTGTGGCTATATTGGCGCCAAGGATCATAATCACTCCCACAAATTCAAGGGCCGTCCCGATCCTGAAAGCCTGCCTGCCGGCGCTTATAAGAATAACTCCGGAAATACCGAACACGATGGTTATTATCTTGCTCCTGGTAAGCTTTTCCTCTTTGTCCATCATGGCTGCAACAACGGCAGTTACAAGGGGCTGCGATCCTACAATAACTGCTCCCAGGGATCCGGGAACCAGATTCATGCCAAGGTAAAAAAGCGAATAATTCAACAGTGACTGCAAAACCATGACCGAAAGAGCCAGCTTGTAATTCTCTCTTATCATCCTGATGTAGCTTGACGGCCTGACCGTGAACGGAAGCAGCATAAGACCGGAAATCATGAATCTCAAACCTGCAAAATGAAGCGGAGTGTCGTATTGCAGCCCTAGTTTTATACCGGCATAGGCGGTCGACCAGAGAAGACATGCAACAATTGCCCAGAAAATAGTATTTCCCTTACTGTACACCTGGGCCGCGAATATCACAAAAAAATATCATTTCTCAAGTATGTTCCAGTCGGGAGGATCAAGTCCCAGAAGGTGTCTGACAAAAAAATCCCGGCGTTTCCGCTCCCCGTAAACACCGCCGCTGGTGTGACCGGCTCCGGGAAGCAGCACGTATTCAAAATCCTTATTCGCCTTGATAAGTGCATTTACCAGCTGAACAGTCGATGAGGGATCTACATTGTAGTCCATCTCCCCGTTGAGAAGGAGCAGTTTGCCCTTGAGCCGCCAGGCATTGTCAACATTGGACGATTCGGAGTACTCCACACCCACGGGCCAGCCCATCCAGGCTTCATTCCACCACATCTTGTCCATCCTGTTATCGTGGCAGCCGCAGGAGGCAACTGCAACCTTATAGAAATCAGGGTGAAACAGAACCGCTGCTGCAGCGTTCTGCCCTCCGGCAGAAGTGCCGTAAATACCAACCCTCTCAAGATCCATGTAAGGATATTTTTCCGCCGCGGCTTTTATCCACAGTATCCTGTCGGGAAAACCGGCATCCCTGATATTCTTCCAGCATACATCATGAAAGGCTTTGGAACGGTTCGACGTACCCATCCCGTCTATCTTTACCACGATGAAACCGAGTTCGGCAAGCTGATGCATTGATGTGGCCTGACCCCTGAAGCTCTTTGGAACAAAACTGTTGTGAGGACCGGCATAGATATCCTCAATTACCGGGTATTTTTTTGAAGGATCAAAGTCCGAAGGCCTGATGATAATCCCCCAAATGTCGGTCACTCCGTCCCTGCCCTTTGAAACAAATACCTCAGGCAGCCTGATCCCGGTCCGAAGGAGCTCCGAAATGTCGGCCTTCTCAAGTTCCATCAGCACTTTCCCGTCATCTGTTTTCCTGAGAACTGAAACCGGAGGCGTATTGACCGTCGACCATGTGTCGACAAAATAATTGTAGTCGGGTGAAAAAACGGCAATATGGTTACCTTCTCCCCCGGAAAGAAGTCTCAGCCCCGTTCCGTCGAAGTTGATCCGGTAGTAATATATGAAATAAGGGTCTCCCGCTTCCCTTCCACTGGCCTGGAAGATGATCTGACGGTTCTTTTCGTCAACATGTGCTATATCCCTGACCACCCACTCTCCTGAGGTAATCTGATTCTTCAGCTCTCCTGATGAGGAATCAAAGAGATACAGATGATTCCAGCCGTCCCGTTCCGAAGCCCATATTATTTCCCTGTTCTCCTCAGCGTCGTACCTGTATTTCTTTCCGCTGTAATCAATGAAGGTGGGCGATCGCTCGCTGATAATGACTTTTGAATCTCCTGATTCTGCATCAACTTTTACAATATCATACTGCTGGTGACCTCTCCTGTTGTACTCATAGGTGAAATAGTCACTGTTCCTGCTCCATTTGATATTGCTGATTGCATATTGATTCGGAATATGGGAATCATCGACCTTTATATGCTTATGCGACACTGCATCAAACAACTGGGGATACTTTTGGGGAACCGCGTCACCGGGTTTCTGATATTCGTACGAATAATGCTTCGGCTGCAGCTGATCCTCCGGAGAGGAGCTAATGTAGTGGATGATATGCTTCTCGGCCGGCCTGACCCTGCAGCTTACCAGTTTCCGCGAATCGGGAGACCACTGTATATACGATGAATAGTAATTACCCACGGCTCCGTCGTAACTCAGCTGGTATTCCTTTTTGTCATCTGCTTTCCTTAAGTAGACATTGTAGTTTTTTATAAATGCAACCCATTTCTTGTCAGGCGATTCAACCGGATCATTCGCCAGCTCGTCCCTGAAACCCCAGTCCCAGCCGCTTCTCACCGGACGATCGGGAACTTTTTCCCGTTTTGTAATACTGTAGTCCCTCAGGTTGCAAATCCAGTTGTAACCATCGTAGGTGAATGCAAAACTCGACAAACGGTCAGAGAATAGAAGATTCCGTATGGGCAGCTTCCCGGCATCGAATTTCTTCCCGGTTTCCTTCCCAAGCGATTCGGCAAACCTTTCCTGGTTGAAAGCCTTATTTTTGCTGAGCTTCCCCGCGTCAACAATTATAAATTCCTTACCGGCCGGCGTGAGGTTTTCGTAGAGAAACCTGTTAGTCCTGCCAATCCACTCAGGCATCACATTACCGTAATAAACCTTGTCGGCCGTTAGTCGTAGCAGCGAATCTGCCGCGTTGTACACATCAGCCGGCATCTGAGAATAAGAGTCTGATACAGAGGGAACAATTAATGCAATAGTCAGAATAAATCTGCTTAAGGTCTTCATAAATCCTGGTTATTTTGTTTCTTGAAGACTATAAAAATAATGTAATTTGTCTTCCGCCGTATATCGGCATAGCTATTATTTTGACAGCACCGCGTTGGCCTATTCCGGGCGACATGACTGTTGCTGAGCAGATTGCAGATATTTTGCCGGAAGCCGGGGTGAGATTTTTACCCGGAGTAATGACAAGCTGACAAGCGTCACATGAAGACCGGCTGTCAGAAAATGACTCAGTCTTTCTTTTCCTCCTTTTTGGGTTTTGATTCCTTTTTTTCCTTTGGAGTCTTATCGGCTTTTGATTCCTTTTTCTCTTTTGTTTCATCAAGGGCTTCAGATGCTGCCGCTTCGTTCCTGGTTGCCGGCTTTACCGCTTTTGATTCCTTTGCCACGGGGGCTTCCTTCTTTTCCCTCGACGGTTTTCTTTCCTTTGGTTCACTTGCTGCCGTACTGACGGCCTTGTTGTCTGTTTCCAACTTCTTCCTGGGGCGCCTTACTCCAAAGGTACCAAGTATGATCTTCCCTCTTCTGGTTTTTTTATCACCTTTTCCCATAATTGAATTTTTTTCTGAAGTTTTCAAGAATCACGCAAATTTAATAATAATCTTTCTCGTTCTTAGATTTTTTTCTTCCCCGGATAAGATCCCTTCCCCTTGTCAGGCTTCAATCCAGCCCTGCCTGTAATTCCTGAATATCCTTCTTGTCAACCACAATATGATACCTTCAGGAATAAAAAGGCCCAGCCCAAAGAACAAAGCCGATAACTTTCCGGGAAGAATGACATTCCTTCCCCTGAACATCCCTTTTATTACCTTTGAAGCCACTTCCTCAGGCTCCAGCGCCGATTTCTGTGAAAACCAGCCGTTTCTTTCAATCCTGTCGCGCGTGTTGATATTGGTCCTGACAGCCGATGGGACTGCCACACATGCTTTGACACCTGATCCCTTCAATTCGGATGCGATCGCCCTGGTGAAATAAAAAACATATGACTTGCTTGCAAGGTAGATGCTCTTGTAAGCCGTGGGAAAATAACAGCCAAAGCTGCTCATGTTGAGAATATACGACCGCTTATGCGCTTTAAGCCCGGGCATGAAAAGCATGGTCAGCATTGTAACTGCCCTCACGTTCAGCATAAGCATATTGTCTATCTGCCTTTGTGAATATCCTTCTACCGGACCTTCATATCCTATTCCGGCATTATTGACAAGAATATCAATCTTCAGTCCCCTTTCCCTTACAAATTCAAACAGCGATTCCGGACCGTTGAATTCCGTCAGGTCGACCAAGAAACAATGTACATTTATCCCGTGATCCGATTCAAGTTTCCTGCAGAGCTCCGGTAGTCCCTTACCATGCCGCGCACTCAGTACCAGATTGTGTTTCCTTGAAGCAAGCTCCACAGCTATCGCCCTGCCGATCCCGGTACTCGCCCCCGTAACAACTGCATAACTGCTATCCTTTTTTTCCATCATCCGTTTTTTTAAGCCAGTCTATTGTTAAGGCAACACCTCGCGAAAGACTTGTTATTTTATATCCCAGTTCCCGCTCCGCTTTCTCACTGGTTATATTCCAGTCCCTGAGATACTTCTCGACAAAATCACCTGTTATAGGAACTGAAACCCCGAAGACGCGTGAGAAAAATG
>JAXDBC010000119.1:0-19812 GCA_034679225.1 Bacteroidales bacterium
GTCTCGAGCCCTTTTCCCTGGTACATCCCGCAGTCGAGAAGAATCCTTTTGCCCATCTCTGTCGTCAGAAGGATCTTGCTCCCTGTTACTTCCCTGGCTGCACCGCAAAATTTTAATTTCATCCGTATATTATTTTTATTTCAATGGTCTGATAGCCTGCCCCGCTCAAGCGGGGGAACCCACATGTTTGAGAACTATATACATAAGTGTTTATGTATGCAAAACATGTGGGTTTCATGATTTATCTAAGAATTAAACTCTTTTGTCAAGCTTTCAAAGATAGCAATTATACGCGGGAAGTCAGCGGAAAAACAGCGACAGGATGAGTGTAAACGCGAGTCCGCATACGGCGATTATCGTCTCCATGACGGTCCAGGAACGCAATGTTTGCTTCTCATTCATTCCAAGATATTTGCTTACTATCCAGAAGCCACTGTCGTTGACATGCGACAGGATGGTTGCACCCGCGGCAATGGCAATGACAACGAGTGCAACATTCGGCTGGTTTAGATTGAAGGTGGAAAGCAGGGGTGAAATTATGCCTGCTGCCGTTATCATGGCCACAGTGGCCGAGCCCTGGGTAATCCTTACAAGTGAAGCAAGCACCCAGGCAAGGACAATTATCGGAATAGATGAATCAGCAAGCGATTCTGCCAGCATCTTCCCTATTCCGCTGTCAACCAGAATCTGTTTCAGGACACCTCCTGCTCCCGTGACCAGAATAATGATTCCGGCAGGACCGAGGGCTTTGGTACTTAGATCGAGGATGGTCTGCTTCGACATATCATGCTTCAGGCACAGCAGGATTGACAGCAGTGTCGCTATTATGAGCGCGGTAAAGGGATGGCCTATGAAAATGAGCACCCTGGTCAGAATCGTGTTTTCAAGTCCGCCCTTGTCAACACCCAGATTAATAAAGGTACCCATGAGAATAAGAAGCAATGGTGTCATCACAAGGGCAGCGATTACACCGAATGAAGGAAGGCTTTTCTTATCTTTCTTTTCATCTTTAGCCATATCCTGGAAGATCTCTGGTACGGGAACATAAAGGCGTTTTGCTATAAATCTTCCAAACAGCGGGCCCGCGATGGCTGCCGTGGGGATACCCACAAGCAGTCCCATAATGACAACCCAACCGAGTTCAACTTCCAGTATCTCGCTCACTGCAGTGGGCCCGGGTGTAGGGGGCACCATTGTATGAGTCACGGCGAGCCCTGCCAGAAGGGGAATCGCATAATAGAGAACCGAGCGTTTTGTATCCCTGGTGAGCGCGTACACTATCGGGATAAGGATGATGAACCCTACATCCAGGAAAATGGGTATGCCTACGACAAATCCCGAGATCATAAGCGCCCACGAGGCATTCTTCTGTCCGAATTTCTTAAGCAGGTAGTTTGCAAGCGATCTGGCGCCTCCCGAGCTTTCGAGCATCTGACCGAATATAGCGCCAAGGCCAACGACAGTTGCAACAAACCCCAGCGTGCTTCCCATTCCGTCCTGTATGCTCTGCGATATCTTGTCAAGGGGCATACCGGCCATTATTCCAACGATTATGGATGTTATAAGAAGGGCAACAAAGGCGCTCAGCCGGAATTTGAGCACCATCAACAGGAGAAGCGTCACTCCTGTTACGACTATCAGTACTATGTAAAGAGGGGACATGGGAAAGCTATTAAATTCGAGGTTTCAGGTTAATTATGAATTGAAGAACGGCTAGCGGCGTGCGGCGTGCGGTGTGCGGCGTGCGGCGTGCGGCGTGCGGCGTGCGGATAGCGGCTAGCGGCGTGCGGCTAGCGGCGCATCGTTTTTTCGCCCTGTGCTCTGTGCCCTGCGCCCTGTGCCCTGTGCTCTGTGCCCTGTGCCCTGCGCCCTGTGCCCTGTGCTCTGTGCCCTGTGCCCTGTGCTCTGTGCCATTTACAAATTGTTAATTGCTAATTGTTAATTAATTATTTAAACCAAAACCCACCCCCACCCCTCCGGTGGAGGGGATCCATCCGATACAACCTTCGCTAAAGTCTCAGTTTAAAGGACTTGCAAGACCTGCACGACTTGCAAGACTTGCAAGACTTGTCACTGCGCCCTGTGCCATCTACAAATTGCTAATTGTTCATTGTTAATTACTAATTGATTTTTACCGGTGCATTCTCCCGTGTTGACCGGTATATTGCCGTAAAAAGTTCAACGGTTTTTCTGCCTGCTTCGCCGTTAACCATAGGTTCGGTGTCATTCCCTATGGCTTGCAGGAAATCCTCTATCTGGCACTGCATGTAGTAAACGGTCGGATCGTATTTGTGGAAAATCTCGGTATCCTCCCTGACCCATTCCGCCAACATCTTTTCCTCTCCGGGAACAGTCCAGAGATCATTAACGGGAGCTTCGGCCACTCCCGACCTGCCCGCTATGAACATCTGGCCTCCGTCTGTCTGCACTCCGACCGATGCCCCGTTCCCGCCATGTACGTGTACCTTGCCGAAAAGGCCCGGTTTCTGGGAATTGCTTACCAGGATATTTCCTATAGCCCCGCTTTTGAATTTCACAATTGCAAGCGCGGTATCATCGACCTCGATATACGGATGGTTCAGGTTTCGCCAGAGACCGTAAACCTCGTCGATATCCCCCATGTACCACAGCATGAGGTCGAACTGATGGGGCGACTGGTTAACAAGAACGCCACCTCCCTCGTCCTTCCATGTACCGCGCCAGGCATCCGAATCATAATAAGCCTTGTCGCGCCATCCAAGCAGTATAACTGTTGCAAGCACAGGCTTTCCGATCTTTCCGTCTTCTATTGCCCGCTTCACTCTCATGGAAGGTGAATACCACCTTCGCTGGCTCACCACTCCGAGTTTGACGGACCTTTCCCTGCAGGTATTTATTATCGCGTCGCAGTCGTCAAGGTCGGAAGCCAGCGGTTTTTCAACAAGAACATTCGCCCCGGCCATGGCGGCCTCAATGGCAGGCTGCCTGTGGAAGGGATGGGGCGTGCATACTATGACCAGGTCGCTTTTATTCTCTGTTACCATTAGGGAGATATCAGAATAGGCTTTTGTATTGTACTCTGCAGCAAACCTGTTTGCTGATTCAGGTGTACGGCTCCATACACCTGTCAGCTTTGCATTAGCTATGCTGAGAATTGCTTTTGCATGAAGATGGGCAACTTTGCCGCAACCCGCGATTGAGATGTTATAAATTCTTTCTTCTCTCATGGAAAATATTTAAGGTACCAGGATCACTTTTTTAAGATCACCTTCTTTGTTATACAGTTTTCTGAACCACTCTGCTCCCTCCGACAGCGGAGCCACTGCGGATATCATCTCGGAGACATCCAGTCTGCCATCTTTCATCAGCTTAAGGACAGCGTCATATTCACCCCTGATGGCACAACTGCCAAGCACCCTGATCCCGGAGGTAACAACCTTCTGAAGAGGGAATTCAATTGTCTTTGAAGTATTTCCTACCAGGACTACCGTTCCTCCCTTCCTGGTGGAGGCTATTGCCAGGTTCACCGTTTCGGTTTTGCCTACTGCTTCGAACGAGATATCGGCTCCTCTCCCGCCGGTCAGGGCTTTAATCCCTTCCGCCACGTCAGCGTCTGAAGAATTGAAAGCATGGCCGGCTCCGGTTTTCATTGCATAGTCAAGCTTTAAGGGATCATTATCTATGGCGATCACCATTCCTGCCCCGGCAATTTTAAGCAGACGTATCAGGAAGGAGCCGATAATGCCGGCTCCGGTAACCACGCACGAATCGCCGGTTTTCAGCGATGCAAGGTTCAGTGCATGAAGGGCTACTGCAGCAGCTTCAACCATAGCGGCCTGTTCGAAGGATACCTGATCGGGAATCCTGTAAAGAATATGCTGAGGCACAGCCAGGTATTCTGCAAAGGCTCCGTTTCGCCTGTAGTGTCCCGGCGAAACGCCGATCACCTCCCTGTTGTCGCTGAGGTTGTACTTTCCTTCGAGAGTGTACCAGTCGTTCAGTGGGTAGACGGTTGAGTCGAATGTTACCCTGTCGCCTGTTTTCCAGCCGCTTACGTCTGGTCCGACTGAAGCAATCACTCCTGAAGCCTCATGTCCCATTATTATGGGAGGAATCCTTCGTCCGGTGCTGCCGTCGAGGCCCTGAACATCCGACCCGCAAATGCCGCAAGCCTTTATTCTTACAAGGACTTCACCGGGCATTACTTCGGGTTCAGGCACGTCTTTGTAAACAAGTTTATTGTATTCCTCCAATACAAGGGCTTTCATAGGCTTTTATTATTTCCGGACCGTAAGCCGCGGGCCGGGGTTCATGACAAATATAATAAAATAGGGCGGGCATTCATTCCACGATGACCACCACGATATCCATTACGTTGGTAAAGGTAGGGCCTGTTGTAATCAGTCCACCGACTTTCCTGAAGAAGTTGAATGAATCAAAACCGGCCAGGTAGCTTATAGGGTCCTCATTCATGGATAAGGCTCCGGCCATGGTTCCGGAATCAGCGACTGCGCCGGCAGCGTCAGTAGGTCCGTCGGTACCGTCAGTGCCCGCGGAGAGCACTGTGATCCCGGGGATGTCCCTGAGTTTTATTGCCGCCAACAGGGCAAGATGCTGGTTCCTGCCGCCGGTTCCACTGCCTGTTACCCTGACACTTGTCTCTCCCCCGTAAAGAAGGCAGGCAGGTTTGGGTATATCCTGGTTGTTTCTGAACGACAGTGCAGTGTTTATTATTGATTCACAAACCGTTTCGACATCACCCTCAAGGGCGGCGTCGATGATGTACGAGCTGTAGCCAAGCTTCACAGCTTCGTTCTTGCAGGCCCGCAAGGCTGCCTGATTGCTACCGGCAATGATGTTCAGGGTACCTTCAAAGATAAGGTTTCCCGGTTTCGGAGTGTCGGGATGATATCCGGCATAACCATCGCGCAGGTAATTCATTACTCCCCTTGTCACATCATCAGTCAGGTTGTACTTTTCAATTACGCCAAGAGCATCCGCGAAAGTTGTACTGTCGGGCACGGTGGGACCGGAGCCGATAACATCGAGATGGTTTCCTATTACATCCGAGATGATAAGGGTTATCAGCCGCGCGGGCCGTATGGTCCGGACAAGCTGGCCTCCCTTTATGGAGGAAAGATGTTTTCTGACGCAGTTTATTTCGTTTATGGTTGCCCCGCTCCGTATCAGAAGGTTGTTCACTATGTATAGTTCCTCCGGAATCAATCCCTCGGGCAGATCCGACAGCAGCGCCGATGCTCCTCCCGATATAAGGCAGATGACCAGATCGTTTGCTGAAGCATCCGATGCAATTTTCTCTATTTCCCGTGCCGCCATGAAGCCATTCCCGTCGGGAACCGGATGTCCGGCTTCGGTGACTTTGATCTTTTTTAGAGTGCAGGAATGGCCGTACTTGACAACAATATGGCCGTCGCTTATCCTGTCGCCCAGGATGCATTCGACATAATGCCCCATGGCAGCGCTGGCCTTTCCCGCCCCTATTACCAGGATTTTCTCGATACCATCAAGCGACACCTCATGGTTTCCTGCAACAAGGATCTGTCCCTTAAGCTGCAGAACATCAGTGACCAGCTTTTCAGGAAGCACGCTTCTGACTCCGGCAAGAAAAATTCTAAGCGCATTATCTCTGTTTCTCATGACAAAATAATTACAGAACAAACAATGAAACCAGCCAGATGCATGCAAAGACCACAGTTCCCATCACAATGGTGGAGGTGGTATAGACTCTCAGGGTCTCCCCCACCCTGATATCCGAGAAATTGGTCACCACCCAGAAATAACTGTCATTTGCATGGGATGCTATCATCGATCCGGCTCCCATTGAAAGCAGGGCCAGCACCTTCCCCCATTCCGATCCAAGTCCCAGCGTTTCAAGCATTGGAGCAACGATTGAAGCTGCTGTTATTATAGCCACCGTGGATGAACCCTGGGCTGTTTTCATTATGACTGCTACCAGGAAAGGGATCAGCAACCCGATTCCGCTGCCGGCAAGTCTTTCTCCGATGATCTCACCTGCCCCGGTCGCTCTTATGACCATCCCGAACATCCCACCGGCAGCAGTAATGATAAGGATGGGTCCAGCTTTTATAATGGCATCGGTAAAAACCGAATTCATATCAGCTATTGATTTGCATTTCAGCAGAAGCAATGCAAACAGGACTCCGATAAAAAGAGCAATCACCGGCTCGCCGGGAAGCTCAAGGATCTTTCTGCCCAATGAACTTCCTTCTGTGTCAATAAGCCCTGCAATCGATTTGGCCGTTATAAGCAGCAATGGAACGGCAATCGGGAGAATGGAAAGAAAGACCGGTGGAAGGCTTTGCCGTGGATCAACTTCAGCATTATTCCCCGATGAAGGCGCGGTTGCATTGAATTTATGCGATGCCCACGCGCTCCAAAGGTATGCTGAAACAGCCCCGGGAATCGCGAAGAGGGTGCCCACGATTATCATCCAGCCGACATTGGCATCAACTATTCCGGCTGCAGCAAGGGCTCCCGGGTGAGGAGGAATAAGGCAATGCACCGAATAAAGGGAAGTTGCCAGGACGGTTGCCATAAAGGGCATGGAAACAGCTGATTTCCTGCTGAGCGATTTCGCAAGTCCGCTCAGCACGATGAATCCCGAATCGCAGAAGATAGGCAGCCCTGTAATGAATCCCGTGAGGCTGAGCGCTACAGGACTCCTCTTCTCCCCGGTTTTTGACAGCATATAGCCCGCAATGCTTAGAGTGGCTCCTGTCCGGTCGAGGATTACCCCGATCATGGCACCGAAAATTATAAGAAAGCCTATTGAGGCCATCGTGCTGCCGAATCCTTCCTTCAGGGTATTCACAATTGAAGCGGCCGGAAGAGTTACTGCCGCCAGAAGAAGAGATACAATAAAAAGGGCTGTGAATGCATGCAGCCTGAACCTGGTTGTCAGTGCAATTATAAGTATGATGGAAATCAGTATCAGCAGCGGAATCAGGGCAGAATTCATGTCATTGGCAGCTTAAAATCCAAGATATATTATCTTTCAGTAATAAGATCATTGCCCGGCCCGGAAACAATGTGAGTCTGTTGTTTGCAGGTGACAACAAAAACCGGAACCAGAAGAAGCATAAAAATTTTCTCATAAACATGTAAATTGACTTTGCAATCAGCTTTCATAGTTATCCGGAGGATTCCCCCGGCACAGATTATCAGTAAGTTATCCAAAGAACAGATAGGCAACAAGAATTGCAGCCACGGCGCCTGCCAGGTCGGCCAGCAGGCTGCATCCGACAGCATGGCGGGTGTTTTTCACACCTACCGATCCGAAATAGACTGCTATTATATAGAAAGTTGTATCTGTAGCTCCCTGTAAAGTGCATGCCAGCCGGCCTATAAAGGAGTCGGCCCCGTATGTTGTCATTGCATCGATCATAAGTCCCCTGGCTCCGCTTCCGCTAAGGGGTTTCATAAAGGCTACGGGAAGAGCACCGGTGAAACGCGTATCGAAACCCAGCCATGCAAAGAAATGCTCAAAGCCGCTTACGATGAAATCCATGGCTCCCGAAGCCCTGAAAATCCCTATGGCAACCAGTATGGCAACCAGGAAGGGTATTATCCTGACAGCCACCCCGAATCCCTCTTTAGCCCCTTCTATAAATGCATCATATACATTCACCTTCTTCAACATGGCCAGTACAATGAACAGGATTATAATGGTGAAGAGAATGAAGTTTGCTGCAAAGGTCGATACATCGGCTATCTTTTCCCTGGGAAGTGAACTGAAGTAGATTATAATTCCTGTAATTATTGCCGTCAGGCCTCCCAGATAAGCAATTATAACCTTATCCAGGAGGTTTATTTTCTGAACAACGGCCACGCTTATCAAGGCCACAAGTGTTGCCACGTATGTTGCAATAAGAATGGGTATGAAGATATCGGCAGGATTGACGGCTCCCAGCTGGGTCCTGTAGACCATGATGCTGACAGGGATAATCGTAAGGCCCGAGGCATTCAGTACCAGGAACATGATCTGGGCATTTGAAGCCGTATCCTTTTTGGGGTTTGAATCCTGCATCTCCTTCATGGCTTTAAGTCCCATGGGAGTAGCAGCGTTATCGAGTCCTAACATGTTGGCGGAGAAGTTCAGTATCATTGAACCGTATGCCGGATGGCCTTTGGGAAGTTCGGGAAAGAGTTTTTCGAAGAAAGGACCGAATAGTCTTCCAAGCATTCCCACAACACCGCCTTTCTCACCCACCTTCATCAGTCCCATCCAGAGGGTGAGGGCTCCGGTCAGTCCGAGTGATATTTCGAAACCCGTCTTTGCATTTGCAAAGGTGGAATTTATCATGTCGTTGAATATCGCGGTATTTCCTGAAAAGATCAGCTGACCGAGTGCAACGATGAAACCGATAAGGAAAAACGCGATCCAGATATAGTTCAGGGCCATATTCGAATAATGATCAGCTAATATAGAGAAATATAAACAGAATAGAAAAAAAAGAACGGCTGGCGGCTGGCGGCATGCGATCTCTTCTAATGCAGCACATCGCCTATAATCCATAATACATAATACATTGTCTTGCGGTCTTGCGGTCCCCCATTCCCCCATTCCCCCATTCTCCCATTCTCCCATTCATCCTCTCCACGCCGCCGCTGGCCATTCTTTCCCTGCGCCCTGTGCTCTGCGCCCTGTGCTCTGCTCCCTGCGCCCTGCGCTTTTGCCGCGTGCCGCAAGCCGTTAGCCGCAAGCCGTTCTTCCGCCCTGCGCCCTTCGCTTTTGCCGCTCGCCGCGTGCCGCGTGCCGCTCGCCGTTCTTCCGCCCTGTGCCTCGCGTCATTAAGTTAGTGCTTCGAAGTTTCCCACCAAGCAGTTCACATCACGCGATGCTCGGCTTTCACTCCTTTTTTTAATACATTTGTACATATATCGGTAATACTATGGCAAAGTTCAGCAGGATTGAGGTAATAACCAGGATGCATGATACAGGCATCATTCCAATTTTTTACCACAGCGACCCCGAAGTATGCAGGAATGTGATAAGCGCATGCTATAAGGGTGGTATCAACATTTTTGAGTTCACAAACCGGGGCGATTTTGCCCATGAGCTGTTCAGCGAACTCAGCAAGTGGGTTGTCAGGGAATTGCCGGGCATGATGATGGGAAGCGGTTCGATTGTCGATCCGGCCACGGCATCGCTGTATATCCAGATGGGAGCCAATTTTATAGTCTCCCCCGTTCTGAACCCCGAAATGTCGAAGGTTTGCAACAGGCGAAAGATACTATGGATCCCCGGGTGCGGATCGGTTTCGGAGATCAGTTATGCAGAGGAACTGGGAGCCGAATTCGTTAAAATCTTTCCCGGCATGCCGGTGGGAGGACCTGCTTTCATTAAGGCAGTCAAAGGACCCTGTCCCTGGTCGAGCATAATGCCCACCGGAGGCGTTGATACAACGCTTGAAAACCTTAAGGGATGGTTTGACGCGGGAGCTTCATGCGTGGGAATAGGATCAAACCTGATTTCCGCTGACTTTATCCGGAACGAAGACTGGGATGCTCTGTCCGCGAAAGTTGCCGAAACCCTGAATATAGTCAGGGCAGTGCGCAAGAAATGAAAAAAAGCCGGCGGACCGATCTCCGCCGGAATTGTCAATTATTCTCCCGGGGCTCTGTAGAGCTCAATGTTTGAGATCAGGGGAGCAGCCTTTGATCCGGTAATATTCAGCCTGATCCTGGAAGTCTTTACCACGGGGAACTTACGTATCACCTTGTAGCCGATGGTAGTACCGTTGATAAGCTTCTTCCATTCACCGTCAGAAAAAGCTTCAACACTGAATTCCTTCACGCGTTGCCCGAGTCTTATGTATTCCTGGATCAGTATCCTGTTCACCTCCGTTTCGTTTCCGAGGTCGATGATCAGAGTGCCTGTCAAAGCACCATCGGGTGCAGCCCAGTAGGTTTCCGGATTTCCGTCATTGACGTTGAGGGCTTTGTAAGCCTTCCCCCTTGATACATCAGAGCTGGCTTTCTTCCCCAAAGCCAGTTCGTTTGCAAACTCCTTTTCGCGCAGTTCCCTGAAAGCCATGAGCGAGCTCACGTCATCTTCATGAAGCAGGCCTCTCCTGTCGGGCGGGATATTCAGAAGCAGATTGCTGTTCCGGCCAACCGAGGAATAGTAAAGCTCAAGCAGATTTTCAGGGCTTCTGACCATGGAATCCTGTGATTCGTGATAGAACCATCCGCGGCGGATTGACACATCGACCTCGGCAGGCACCCAGTAGTTCCCGTCTTCATGACCTTCACCCAGGATCCTTGCAAAATCGCCGCCGGGATACATCTCATCCTTTTTCAGGAGGCACCAGTTGGTAAGGCTTCCCATACCGCTTTCATTGCCCACCCATCTTACATCGGGTCCCGCATCGCTGAACATAACTGCATCAGGCTGAAGCTCTCTTACAATCTCATGAGTGTTGGGCCAGTCATAGTATGTTTTGTTGTCGATCCGGCGGGTTTCCCTTGCTCCGCCGTAATAACCGTCACCGCCGTTGGCTCCGTCGAACCATACTTCAAATATCTCACCGTAGTTTGTAAGCAGCTCCCTCAACTGATCCCTGTAATAAACAAGGTATTCAGGTGTCCCGTAAACTGCCGAGTTCCTGTCCCAGGGCGAAAGGTAAACACCCATCTTAAGTCCGTACTCGTCACAGGCCTCTCTCAGGTCCTTCAGCACATCGCCCTTCCCTTCCTTCCAGGGGGAATTCTTTACCGAGTGTTCGGTAAAGGCTGAAGGCCAGAGGCAGAAACCGTCGTGATGCTTGGCTGTTATGATAATCCCCTTCATGCCGGCCTCGCTGGCAGTTTTCGCCCACTGGTGGCAGTCGAGGGCTGAAGGGTTGAACACAGCTTCCTTCTCGTCGCCATAGCCCCATTCCTTGTCGGTGAAGGTATTGACCGTGAAATGGACGAACATGTAATATTCAAGTTCATGCCATGCAAGCTGCCTTTCGGAAGGGAGCGGTCCGAATGGTTCCGGAGGACCCGTTTGCGAGCAGGAACTCAGAACCACTGCCAGAGCGGCAATTATCAATATTCTGATCTTCATGATACAGTTAAAAGTTACAATTAAAGATCCTTTATTCTGATATTCCTGAATTTGACCACGGATCCGTGTCCAAGGAACCCTATATGGCCTGTTGTATTCTTCAGTCCCGGATGATCTCTGTTATCCATTGTACCGTTATCGCGGGCATCAGCAATATCTCCGTCGACTATTACCGTTCCGTTCAGGGTAATCCTGATTTTTGTTCCCTTTACAAATACTTCCTGGTAGTTCCACTCCCCGACAGGATTAAGGAATCCCCTTCTGGCAGGAATCACTCCGTATACTGAACCGTGGTACTGGTAAGGTTCAAGCTTTGCATATACATCGGCATCATTGTCAAGAATCTGCAGTTCCATACCCACGTAGGCGGCATCGCCCTCGAGAGGGGTTCTTATTCCGAGTCCGTTATTTGCTGCAGGTGTAAGAAGGAATTCAAACCTGAAGATAAAATCGGAAAATTCCCCGGCGGTATACAGATTTCCTCCGCTTCCGCTTTCCGGTTTAATAACTATCGTTCCATCCTCCACGACATACGATTCCTTGTTTCCAACCCAGTTATTGAGGTTTCTGCCGTTAAAGAGGGAAACGAAGCCCTCCGATTTCTCTTCCGGCGTAAGATTATATTCCTTGTCGCTGATCTCCCTTATATAAATATCCCTGAATGCCAGGTCGGTGCCGTGTGCCTGAAGTTCTATGGCTCCTTTCGGGAATATTGGGCTTTTCCTGTCCCAGTAATTTTCCATTGTCACATTATCTACCACCAGTTCACCGTTAAGCCACACTGACACCTTTTCTCCCACCATAATTATTCTGAAGGAGTTCCAGTCTCCCACGGGGTTGTCTGCCACCTTCAGCGGTTTTGAAGGATGAACCTGGTTGTTGTAGAGGCCTCCCGATCCCACCTGTGCTCCGACGTCGGTTCTGGATGTATCCCATATCTGCACCTGCGGGGTTCCTCTCAGATAGATACCGCTGTCGCCGTCCTTTGTTATCTTCCAGTCGACAATCATTTCGAAGTCGCCGTATTCCTTAACCGAGCAGAGGTTGTTTCCCTTTCCGTTGAACCAGATGCAGCCATCCTTAACGCTCCAGTTGGATGCTACCAGAAGGTTGGCTTCTTCCTGTCTTCTCTCAAGGTCGACCCTTCTCATTTTTGCCCTGACGACAGGATTTTCAACAAGTCCCTGCCATCCCGTAAGGTCCTTTCCGTTGAACATCGATACGAATCCCTCATCAGCAGGCAAGGAAGCCAGGTATTTTATTACCATTTCCTTATTATATTCGCTTTCCGGACCCGCCAGTTTCTGTGCTGCCTTTCCAAGTATCTCCCTTACAAGAGTGCCGTACATACCCGCGGACGATTCTGCCGACGGGAGGGCAATATGCATGGCAGCTGAAGCAGCGGCAGCTGAAGTCTCGGGATCATCAAGGAAAGTCCCGGCAAGGAATAATGCCTGGTATGTTTTCAGGCTGCCCAACTGTGTGATTATTTCATTTTTCCGTTCAGCGCTAAGGGCAAACGGAAGAATTTTACGATAGAGCAGAAGTTTCTGTTCATCAGTGACGGGAGCCGTTCTTACCTGCCTGATGTAGCCCCTGAAAGCAGGATCTTCAAAAGTTTTGTTCCTGGAAGCCACTATTTCGTAAAGGGCAGATGAAGCCGTGTAATCGTTCCATGATGTAAGAGTCTTGAAGCAGATGTCTCTCATTTCGGCATTTCCCTGCTCAAATTCCCGGAGAACCAGGTCCAGAGCTTCCTTTCCTCCCGTGGTTGCCAGAACGGGTATCAGTCTTTCCCTGGCTGCATTGTTCTGAAGGGCCTCGAGAATGACATCCGAACGTCTGGCCGGAACATCTGACCTGCCTGCAGCCGACGCGAGGGCTGACTGCAGATCGGCAATGGCGGCTTTGTCCTGAACAGATGACAGCAGTTTTATAAGATCCTTCTGATCAGCCGGTCCTGCAAGACTGGCCAGGGCCTTTATAGCAGCATTACGAACCGGTTCGTCGGGTGATGAAGCAAAAGGAAGCACTTCCCTGAAATACTGATTTCCCTTGTTCCACGCCATTAGTTCGATAGCTGTTATTTTCGCGATCGAGGAAGCATCCTTCAAAACGGGTTTCAGGAGGGCGATCTCCTTATCTCCGGATACGGACATCAGAGCTGATTTAACAGCTTCCTGGTCGGTTTGTCCGGTTGCATTCTTCATATACTCTATCAGTTCCGGTACGGCGGCCTGTCCCTGCAGGGAGGTGATAGCAGCCGCGGCTTCTGCCCTTACCCTGTAATCAGCATCATTCAGGGCGATCGAGATTACCGGAAGCGCCGTCTTGTTTCCGCTACGGCCCAGCATCCAGATAATTTCAGGACGTGCATCGGCTTTTGCTTTTGGGTAATATGCTATCCAGGCATTTATTATTTCTTGTCCCGGAATTGCAAGAGATGCTTCATAGGCAGCAAACCTGTAGTTCTTGTCGGGATATTCTGAAGCCTTTTTCAGATCATTGAATGCATCGAATCCATGGAAGCGTGCATAAATTGACAGAGCCTGTGCCTTGTAGTGGACATTCAGTTTCTTATTGCATTTGGCCATCACCAGCTTGCAGATCTTGTTCATGGTTTTGAGATCGCCTTTATTTCCCATGTTAAGCGCGTAATTCAGCAGTGATGCCGTGGCTCCGCTGACTTCCCACATGTAAAGCACCGATTTAGCTTCTTTCATGAGTGCGGGAAGGGCTGCCGGACTTTCGCTGGCAGCAAGTGCATTCAGGGCCGACGCGCGGGTATTCACGTTAATATCGGAAGCCCAGCTTATGTATTCGTTCACCGCTATCTTTGACTTCATTGAAGCCAGGGCGTTCATCACGGCTGCAGCACATGGAAGCTGCCTGTTTCTGAGGGCTTCAGCAAGAGCCACCTCGGCTTTTGCTCCCCCGGCAGCCTGAATTGCTGCAAGGGCAGGATAACACATCTCCTTGTCAGCAAGATAGCTCTTAAGGGCTTCAATTGTGGCATCACCTCCCACAGTCTGGAGCTGTTTCATGAAGAAGTCCTTCACTCCGTTATCCTTTTGCGAAACAGCATAGCTGATGCAAATCTTTTCCCACGAAGCTTTTTCCGTTTCCTTTCCCTTCTGTGAAAGGAATCTTGAAAGGCTTTCAATCGCGAACCGTGCCCGGGTGTCGTCGCCCGTTCCGGCAGGAATTATCTGGTCGCATATCATTTTGAAACCTTCGTCGCCCAGGTTAAGCATTTCGCCCATGAGCTGATCGGTATAAGCCTGGTTGTTGGCAGGGAAGGCGGCCAGCAGATCCGCGACCCTGGTCTGCAAAGTTCTTCTGTCCTGGGAATAAGAGCTTCCCGATACAAGCAGAAGAGTCAGGCAAGCAAGTATTGTAGTTTTTATTTTCATCCTTGTATAATTTTATTTTAAAGGTCAGGTGGAATCCGTTTGTTCCGACAAGTGATTATCAGAAAGCGGGTTTCATATCACAACCTGGTTATATTTTCCATTCGCCTCTCATTGGTTGATTAATAAGCCTGTTGGCTCCGTCGTCATCTATAAACTGCTGGGCGACGGGGTCGAACTTCAGGTTACGTCCCAGTCTCAGCGCGATAATTCCCAGGTTGACCACCGTGCATGATCTGTGGCCATTTGATTCGTTGAGGGCAAACTTTTTCCTGGTTATCACTGATTCGGAGAATGTGGTTATCTGAGGTTCAGGATCAGGAAGGGAGTCTATGAGTTTCTGCATATCCTTTATATCCGATCTGAAGCCCTTGAAAACTTTTCCGCGCGGGCCCTCGATATAAGCGGCATCCTTGTCGCGGTTTTCACCGTCGAGTATGATCTTGCATCCGTCGGCATATGTATATGTAATTCTTCTCCATGAGCCTACAGCATCGTAGTGCTGCTGCGGAGCATCTATCTCTACTGACACGGGACTGGTGTCATCCTTTCCGAGGAAGTACTGTATCGGGTCGATGTAATGCTGTCCCATGTCGCCAAGGCCTCCGCCGTCGTAATCCCAGTAGCCGCGGAACTTGGAATGGACCCTTTCCGCGTTATAGGGTTTGTATGGAGCCGGGCCGAGCCAGAAATCATAGTCCAGTTCCGGCGGAACAGGTTCCGGCTTAAGGTTGTGCAGTCCGCTCCAGTAGAATTTCCAGTCGAAGCCGGTGATGCCGCTTACGGTAACCTTCAGAGGCCATCCCAGGACACCGCTGTCTACAAGTTTTTTTAGAGGTTTCACCGTGGTGTTCAGTCCATAGAACTGATCCTTGAACCTGAACCATGTGTTAAGGCGAAACATTCTTCCCGCCTTATTGACAGCCTCAACAACTTTTATACCTTCACCGATGGTTCTTGTCATTGGTTTCTCACACCATATATCCTTTCCTGCTTCCGCGGCCATCTTTGCCATTATGCCGTGCCAGTGAGGCGGTGTCGCGATATGTACAACATCGATGTCGGGCCGGGCAAGTAATTCCCGGAAATCCCTGTATCCCGACACTTTTCCGCCGGCCAGGGCAACAGCCTGATCGAGATGCGTCTTATCGACATCGCATACTGCCAGGAGGCGGGTTCCCTCATACTCGAAGTGCCCCCTTCCCATGCCGCCGACACCGATTATCCCTTTTGTCAGCTGACTGCTGGGTGCAGTGTATCCCTGTCCCCCGAGGACGTGGCGGGGAACAATTGTTAAAGCAAACGCGGCGGCTGTGGTTTTCCTAAGGAAATCACGCCTGCCCAGATTCTCCTTTTTCATAGTCTCTCTTCTATTTCGTAAAATTTATAAATTCATCATAATATAATTTTGATTTTAGCGGTATGATGGAACCGCACATGATTGAAAATTATATTCATTACGTGTTTGTGTTTGAATTCAATCATGTGGGTTTCATAATTTCTTCAGGCAATATACAGAAACAGCCCAAAGGTACACCATACATGCAATAAGTATTGTCATTCCCAGGGCAATATTGCTGATATCACTAACCCATCCCACCAGCAGGGGAATAACTGCTCCTCCCGATATTGCCATCATTACAAGTCCGGATATCTCATTGCTCTTGTCGGGATGTCGTCCGATCACTATTGAAAAGACAAGAGGCCAGATATTCGCGACTGCCAGACCGATAAGGAACACTAGCACCCAGGCTAACGCCGCTGATTTTACAAGAACGATTGCCGTGAGGCAGATGATTCCCAGTACCGATGTCCACATGAAGAATCTGCCCGATGATATCCTGGTCAGCAGGATTGCACCTGCAAAGGTACCGAGCATACGTCCGAGGAAGTAGATACTGCGTCCCGATTCGGCTGCAGTCTGGTCTATCCCGAAGCGTTTGATAAGAAACTGCCCGGAATTGGAGTTAAAGCCGACATCGACTCCTACCACCAGGAAGATCGACAGTACCATCAGCAGTACAAAGCTGTTTCCCAGAAGCCTGAATGAAGAAGCAAAGGTTGCTTTGCTCCCTTTTGTCACCGTTTCTTCAATCCGTGCCGTACCAAGCCACAGCACCGCCAGTATTGATACCACGCCGAACACGAGGAAAAGTATTTTCCAGTCGCCGAACCGGGCCGCGAAGAAAGCAGCCAGCGGGGCTCCTATCATTGATCCGACAGCCTTGACGAACTGGGAAAAGCTCAGGAAGCTCGAAGCCCTGTTCCCGGGTACAACATCTACCAGAAGAGGATTTGCCGAAACCTGCACAATTGTATTTCCTATTCCTAATAGTGCAAAACCGGTCAGAACCATGGGAAAGGTATAAAAGAGAAAAGGAACAAGCAGTCCCAGGGCTGTCACGCCCATGCCAATATTGAGCATGTTCTTCTTTCCCAGTCTCGACTGCATTACGCCCACGGGAACAGAAAGAACGAAGAACCAGAGGAAAGCCGCCGAGGGAATGAGTTGTGCAACGGTGGCGCTCAGGTTCATATCCTTGCTTACACGATCAACGCCGACGCCCACAAGGTCGACGAAGCTCATTACAAAAAAGGCCATCAGGACCGGGCTTATCCTGGAGATGTTGATTTTATCGTTTGACATGGCAGAAGGGGTTTAAGTTGAAAGTTAAAAGAACGGCTAGCGGCACGCGGCACGCGGCACGCGGCTAGCGGTTCGGGATTGATAGTTTGAAGTTCGGGGTTTAAGTTAAAAGTTGAAAGAACGGCACGCGGCGCGCGGCCAGCGGCTAGCGGTTCGGGATTGATAGTTTGAAGTTCGGAGTTCAAGGTTCAAAGTTGTTAAGTCAGTTAAATATCTCATTGTAAGAGACTTGCATGATCCCGCGGAGCGGGACTTCGTCGTTTCACTCCTCAGCTTGCAGGACCCGCAAGACCTGTCTCTGCTCCCCGTGCCCTGTGCTCTGTGCCAATTGCTAATTGTTAATTGCTAATTGTTAATTGCTAATTGCTAATTGCTTACATAAGCGGGAGCGCGTGTTGAATATCCTTCCAGAATTGTTCATTCATAAGGTACGCGGCTCCGAGGAATGCAGCATCTTCTTTCAGTTCGGAAAGTGCTATTCTGCAGTCGCAGTTCTCTTTCCTGAGGCTGTTTTCGAAAATATCGCCGAAGAGGTGATAGGCGTTGGAGATATTACCTCCAACGACCACTATCTCAGCTCCGAATTTCTTCAGCCACGGGGCGAGGAAGACTCCCAGGTTATTGCCGAATTCAGAGAACAGCTCATGTACCACCGGATCGGAATCTGCCAGTTCGGCAAATTCCTTCACCCCGCTCAGTTCCTTGCCGGTCAGCTTTTTATACCTGCCTACGAACCAGCGTGTTGAAAAATAATCATCTGCAATGTTATCACCGTATGGAAGATGATAGACACAGCCAAGCTTAGGTACTTCGGGGCCATCGACTATAGGTATTTTGTCGGCTATGAAAGCTGAGCCGAAACCGGTTCCCAGAGTCACAGCCATTGATCGCCGGTACGCTGAGGCTTTTCCAACAAGGGCTTCACCCACGGCAAAAACCGAGACATCGTTCATAAACCGCACCGGGAAGCCTTCGGGCAGTCCGAGCCGGGCAGAAAGGGCTTCACTGATGTTACAGCCGTACAGCTTCTCATACTTGGCCACGCCTTTGATATAGCTGATACCTTTCACATAATCGAAGGGTCCCGGCATTCCAAAGCCGATACCCTTCAATCTTCCTCCTTCCGGTATCTTCTCAACCACGTGGGATATGGTTTCAGCCCATACTCCGATAATAATATCCGCTTCCGCCTTATTGTCCACGGGATTGTCAATCCGCGTCGTATCAATTATTTCAAGCGTTTCAAGGTCGACTGCAGCGCAGCTGATATGGCTGCCTCCGATGTCGACACCGATGGCATAATTGTGTTGCATCATAATATATGAACAAATGAAAAAACAGATCGCTGAAAATATTGAATTTTGTCGTTAATGCAAAAAGATGAGTTTAAAAATATAATTTCGCATTGTAAAATTCACAGTCCATGCCAAAAATCACCAGGGAAGATGCTCTTCTGTATCACAGCAGGGGGCGTCACGGAAAAGTGGAGGTAATACCGACAAAACCTTACTGCACACAAAATGATCTGAGTCTGGCCTATACACCAGGAGTGGCATATCCATGCCTGGAGATTGAAAAAAATGCGGATGATGCCTACAACTACACTGCCAAAGGGAATCTGGTGGCAGTAATCACGAACGGAACTGCAGTTCTTGGACTGGGAAATATCGGGGCCCTTGCCGGCAAACCGGTCATGGAAGGAAAGGGACTTCTATTCAAGGTGTTTGCAGATATTGATGTATTCGACATCGAGATAGATGAGAAGCACCCCGATAAGCTGGTTGAGATCTGCGCGAAGATTGCGCCTACCTTTGGCGGAATAAATCTTGAAGACATAAAGGCTCCGGAGTGTTTTGAGGTAGAGGAGAAGCTTAAGGCCATGGTCAATATTCCGGTCTTTCATGATGACCAGCATGGCACCGCCATAATATCAGGGGCCGGGCTTCTGAATGCTCTCGAGCTCTCGGGCAAGAAGATTGAGGATCTGAAGCTGGTTGTCTGTGGTGCCGGCGCCGCGGCTATTTCCTGTACAAGGCTCTACACCAGGCTTGGAGTCAGGAAGGAAAATATTGTTATGGCCGACAGCAGGGGAGTGATCAACAGTAAGAGAAAGGATCTCAACAAATACAAGCAGGAATTCGTTACCGGCAGGAATATCGATACTCTGGCCGAAGCAGTAAAGGGAGCTGATCTGTTCCTCGGCCTTTCGACTGCCGGTACACTTACAAAGGAGATGCTCGCGACGATGGCCGACCATCCGCTTGTTTTCGCGATGGCGAATCCCGATCCTGAAATAAGCTGGGAAGATGCCATGTCGGTAAGGGATGACCTTATCTTTGCCACGGGCAGGTCGGACTATCCCAACCAGATCAACAATGTACTCGGCTTTCCCTATATATTCAGGGGAGCCCTTGACGTAAGGGCTTCCGGCATCAACGAAGAAATGAAACTTGCTGCCTCGAAGGCGCTTGCCGCTCTTGCCAGAGAGCCCGTTCCCGATGTGGTTCTCAAAGCCTACAAGCTTGAATCCCTTTCATTCGGAAAAGAATACATAATACCGAAACCGCTTGATCCAAGGCTTATTTCGCGTGTGGCAAGCTGTGTAGCCAGGGCAGCCATGGATACAGGAGTTGCCCGCAGACCTATAACCGACTGGGAAGCATACAGGGAAAATCTCGATA